>DASWXG010000662.1:0-5576 GCA_036405615.1 Prosthecobacter sp.
CGGCAGCGTCTCCATCGGCACCTCTTCCAGTGGCACAGGACGTTCACGCGTCATCACCACTTCGGCTTTACGGCCCAGACTCACCAGCCACGCCGCCACATCTTCAGGGTTCGCCACAGAGCCGCTCAGCAGCAGCAGCCGTGTCTCCGCAGGGGCCAGGGCGATGGCGGCCTCGTAGTGGCTGCCGCGGGCCGTATCAGCGATCATCTGGTATTCATCAATGACCAGCATGGCCGGGCCCTCGCCGCGCACCAGACGTTCAAGCTGGGTCTCCAGTGTGGCCACCAGCACGGGCGCATTCAGGTTCTCCGCGACATCACCCGTGGCGATGCCGACATCCCACTTGGCGTCTTTCCACTCGGCATACTTGTCGTTGGCCAGGGCCCGGGTCGGCACGGTGTAGACCGCCTGTCCCTCCAGGGAACGAGACTGGTGCAGAAGCTCAAAAATATAGGTTTTCCCGGCACCTGTGGGCGCGCTCACCACCACATCCGTACCCTCACGCAGCAGGCTCACGGCCTGATGCTGCCAGGTGTCAGGAAGTTTCAGAGTGTTGAGCGAGGGGAGCATGGGAGACGTCAAAGAGCCGCGGAAAATTCCGTTCTGTCTTGATTACGAAGGCTGGCATCACTGCGCAAGGATTTGTGCATCAGGAGCTGCACGCTTGATTTGGACCGCATCGCGTCATGACGGCCACGCGGGGCGCTTACGCCGAATCTGTATTGCTCCCGCCTTCGGTTGATGTGGGGCAGTAGGTCGGGTAACGTGTTCACCCCCTCTTATCGTTGACCGGTAATTCCTGCGCTTATGCTGTTCTTTTTCCGTTGCCTTGCTCTCTGCTTTTTCTATGCCGGACTTTTGGGAGCGGATGCCTCTGCACAGCTGGTCAAAGGGGCGGCGACTTCCATCAAGCTTCCCAACAGGCCGCCGCCGGAGACCAACGGCACCATCAGTTACGAAACGCAACGGGTGCTCCCGACCATCAGCTTCACGTATCCCATGGCGGCAGTCTCACCAGTTGGAGAGACCAGCCAGCTCTATGTGATCGAACTCGGCGGCAAAGTCTGGCGGATCAGCGGACTGGGAGGCACGCCTGTCAAAAACCAGTTTATGGACCTGGGGCCCTACTTCGCCAACAGACCTTACAAGCTGGCGACGGGCGAGGAAAACGGGCTGCTGGCGATCGCCTTCCATCCCAGGTATAACGACAACGGTTATTTTTACCTCTATTACAGCATCCGGGAGGCAGGGCAGTTGCATCAACGTCTGGCACGTTTCCGGGCTGTGGGCACCCCGGGAAATTTTCGGGCGGCCACCCTGGCTGCACCTGTTTCAGAGACTCCGCTGCTCACGCTTTACGACCAGGCAGGAAATCACAATGGCGGGGATCTTGCCTTCGGTGCGGACGGCTATCTCTACATTTCTCTGGGCGACGAAGGCGGCGGCGGAGACTCGTATAACAACGCCCGCTTCATCAACAAAAACTTCTGGGGCCAGATCCTGCGGCTGGATGTGGACAGCCTCCAGGGAAACGTGGAATCTTCCGGCCTGAGCCAGCCCGCGAGCACCACTTACAAACAGGCCGTCCATGCAGGGGCATACAAGGTGCCGGCAAACAATCCATTCATCGGCCGCACGACCTGGCATGGCCAGAACATCTCGGCGAAGCCGCCTCTCAAGGAAATCTACGCCACAGGTTTCCGCAATCCTTTCCGCTTCAGTTTCGACCGGCCGACAGGCCGTCTTTTCGTGGGGGATGTCGGCCAGTGGGCGCGTGAAGAAGTGAACATTGTCACCGCCGGTGGCGACTACGGCTGGAGCTGGCGGGAAGGCTCGATTGCGCACAATGCCGCACCCAAGTTTCCCGATGCCAGCGGGACCACAGTTCCTCCAGGAGGCGGTGCTTTTACGCCTGTCGATCCCATCATCAGCTATCCTCGCAGCAATGGTCCGCATGGCATCTCCGGTGTTTCTGTTTGCGGGGGGCTGGTTTATCGCGGCACGAGGCTTCCGGAGTTGCAAGGGGCCTACCTCGTGGCTGACATTTCGGACGGTGCGATTGCGGCTTTTAATGAACTGAGCACCGGGGCCTGGATCGGCGGGTTCGTCGCCCGCCGGACTGGCATCGTCCATTTTGGAATCAATCCCAGCAACGGCGAACCGATTCTGTGCAATCTCAATGACGGGTTTCTGTATGAGATTGTGTCCACCAGCGCCGCCAACGCTGTGCATTCTCAGCTGTCCCAGCTTGGCCTTTTCAGTGATCTCTCCACCCTGACTCCTGCCCCGGGGGTGGTGCCCTATGAGCCTAATGTGAGCTTTTGGAGCGACCATGCCTCCAAAAGGCGCTGGTTTGCCCTGAAAGACTCATCACGAACCATTGCCGCCAGCGACACCATTCCCTGGACCTTCCCGGCAGGCATGGTCTGGATCAAGCATTTCGACATCAACCGCACACGGAGTAACAACAACACCCGTTTCCGTCTGGAAACCCGGATCTTGGTGAAGACTGCTTTTGAGATCTACGGCCTGACCTACAAGTGGAGAGGTGACCAGAGTGACGCGGATTTGGTGGATGCAGGAGGGGAGACAACGGCCATTTCAGGGGCCAACCCGGCGCAATCCTGGCGTTTCCCGGGGCGTGGCGAGTGTCTCGCCTGCCATACGGCATCAGCGGGTTATGCCCTCAGCTTTAATACCGCCCAGCTGGACCGGAATTTTGCCATGGCCGGCAGCACGGTTCAGAACCAGCTTAGCGCCTTGCTCAATTCCGGATACTTGGAGGGGAGCACAGGGCAGGGGACTCGCGTCCGGCTGGCAGCATTGGATCATCCCACGGCTTCTTTGGAATGGCGGGCCAGATCCTATCTGGATGCCAACTGTGCCCAGTGTCACCGGCCCGGAGGCACCGCGCAGGGCAACTGGGATGCACGCTCCGCCACGCCGACGGCCCTGGCCGGATTGATCAACGGTCCATTGCTGACCACCGGTAACGATGCGGCCAACCGGGTAATGGTGCCGGGAGATCCTGCACACTCCATGCTCCTGCTGCGTATGCAGGGGGCGCACGGACTTTCTCGGATGCCCGGGATAGGCACCCTGGAACGCGATATGGCTGGTGAGCAGCTCATCTCAGACTGGATATCCAGCCACCGCTCCCTGGCCAGCTGGCAGGCGGAGCATTTTGGCTCGGCCGAGGATCCCCGCGCGCAGCCTGGAGTGGATGCTGATGGTGACGGGCTGACGAACGAGGACGAATTCATTGCTGGTACGGATCCCAAGGATGGCGGCAGCCGCTGGGGCATGCTTTCCTTTACGAAATCCGGCAACCAGATGCAGGGGCGTTTCCCACTCCCTCCAAACTGTGCAGCGACGGTGCTAACCAGCCAGAATCTGGTGAACTGGACGGTTGTCCCGACTCTGGAAGGCACACTTCCTTACGGCAAAGAAAGCTCCACGCAGACTTTCAACCTTCCGCTGTCGGACCGGAAACGCTTTTTCAAAGTGCAGCTTCGCAATCCTTGACCGTCCCTACCGGTGCAGGCTGTGATTTTATCCTCCCATTCGATGCTGCGCCGTTGCAAGATCTTCTCTCCAATCTCTGTTCCTTGCCTCTGCTCATGCCCATGAAGTCCAGCCTCGCCACAGTCTCTGCCCTTGCCCTCACGGCTCTTGCCGTTCAGGCGGCGCCCACGTTCAAGAAGTTCACCCTGACGGAGGAGTTCGTCGCCGAGGGCGCGCACTTTGCCGACTTTGACCACGACGGTCACAATGACATCTGTGCCGGGCCCTACATCTGGAAGGGGCCGGAGTTCAAGGAGCGCATCGAATACACCAAGCCTGCGGACAAGGCCTATGACCCGGCCAAAGGTTACAGTGACTATTTCCTGACCTACACTTACGACTTCAACAGCGACGGCTGGCAGGACATCCTGGTGTATTCCTGGCCGGGCAAGGAGACCTGGGTGTTTGAAAACCCCCAGAACAAAGGCGGAGCCTGGACACGCCACACCATTTTCGACATCACGGACAACGAGTCGCCCACCATTGGGGACATGAACGGCGACGGGAAACCGGAGCTGATCTTCCACACCAGCCTCGGTGTGCAGCCTTCCAAGGGCGGCCGCCTGGGCTATGCGGAGATTGACTGGAAGAACCCCTTTGGCAAAGCCCGCTTCCGCCCGATCACTCCGGTGACAGACGAGAATGACAAGAAGTACTTCCGCTACACCCACGGCTACGGCTTTGGAGATGTGAATGGCGACGGCCGTGCAGATCTGCTGACCAAAGAGGGCTGGTTCGAACAGCCTGCTGATACCAAGGAGGACAAAGACTGGGTTTTCCACGCTGCAGCCTTTGCTCCGGAAGGCGCGCGCGGCGGGTCCTTCATCCTGGTTTATGATGTCAATGGCGACGGTCGCAATGATGTCATCAGCAGCCACGATGCCCACGGTTTTGGCCTGAGCTGGTATGAGCAGAACAAGGATGGCTCCTTCACTGCCCACAAGCTGATGGGAAGCACGGTGGAAGACAGCCCGGTCGGAGTGAAATTCAGCCAGCTGCATGCCATGCAACTGGCCGACATGGATGGCGACGGCGTGCTGGACCTGGTGACTGGCAAGCGCCGGTGGGCCCATGGCCCGCTGAAAGACGACGAGCCGAATGCCGCCCCTGTGCTGTACTGGTTCAAGATCACCCGAGACGGCAAAGGTGGTGCCACTTTTAGCCCGAACCTGATTGACGACAACAGCGGCGTGGGCACCGAAGTGACCCCGGGTGACGTCAACAAAGACGGCAAGCCCGACGTCGTTGTCGGCAACAAGAAGGGCGTGTTTGTGTTCCTTCAGCAGTAGTCCCGTCGCAGATCTCCCGGAGTGAGGCTCTGCCCTCACTCCGCATCTTTCGCCGTTACGATCTCGGCGGGGAAGGGGCGCTTGTGGGATATTCTCAGCAGTTCCCTTGTCTTGGGATGCTCCGGCAAATGCATCTGCCGGGTGAAGGCTTGGAAGGCCGCCCGTTCATCGGGTGTTGCGGTTTCCAGCCTCGTCACCGCTTGGGTGTCGTCATGGTTTTTGAACCACTGTCCGGCATGCTGGTAGAGCATCTCTACGTCTTCCCCGGCGAGGATATAAGGTTCCTGCATGCGGGCCAGCACCTGCGCGAAAAGATCCACGGGCACAGGCAGGACGGCGCGCTGGTAAGGGTGACTGGCGGTAGCAGAAGGCCTTCCCTCAGGTGCTGTCGCATGCTGACAACCCGGCAGCAAAATCACAGTCAGCAGCCCCGCTGGTAAAAGAGAGAGAAGTTTCATCATCGTCAGCAGCATTCTTTGTCCGGCATCTACCTATTCACACCGCGCTCCATCGCAAGAAAGTGATTGCCGCGCCCGTCCCTTTCCCCTGTAATCGCCGCCGTTTCGTTTCTCCCGACCGACCATGAGTGCCAAACCCTCCAACGCCGCCCCGCCAGACATGAAGCTGTTCTGGGCCTGTTTCATCGCCCTCGTCGCCACTTCCTTTGTGTTTGGCGTTCGCGCCAACACCATGCTGCAGTTGCAGGGTGATTTTAATCTGACG
>DASWXG010000663.1:0-3759 GCA_036405615.1 Prosthecobacter sp.
GCCAAACTTGGCCCGCTGGCTGCTTAAACAAGCTCTCAGAAAGGCGCAAGCCCTTCGAACATTTCCCCGGGTTCGCCCGGGGGAAAACACACAACGAGCTGGAGAGTCGCTTCATGGTTGGGGACTCTCTGGTCACCTAAAGGCCCGGAGGAATTTTGGTTGGGTTCCTCCGGGCCGAGTTGTTTTCAAAAAGTAGCCTTGTTCCTGCGGAACAAGGAGGCGCTCCGCCTCACCCTCCGCTCACCGTCGTCAACAAACCTCCATCTGCACAAATTCTCTCCAACCTGCCATCAAAGTTGGCCCGCTGGCTGCTCTAACAAGGTCTCAGATGGGCGCAAGCCCCTCGAACATTTCCCCGGGTTAATGGTCTGGGGGAAACATACAACGAGCTGGAGAATCGCTTCATGGTTGGGGATTCTTTGGTCACCTAAAGGCCCGGGGGAATTTTGGTTGGGTTCCCCCGGGCCGAGTTGTTTCAAGAAGTAGCCTTGTTCCTGAAAGTAGCCTTGTTCCTGTGGAACAAGGAAGCGCTCCGCCTCTCCCATCGTCCACCGTCGTTCCCCCCCAGCGGGCAGCCAAGCATGAAAATCTTCCTACCCACCATTTTCTTACCCTGGAAATACTTCCGCCACGAAACGACGCCTTCAAATCATCACCGGCAAATCCTGCATAATCCTGTAATCTTGTAAATCCTGTCTAAAAGGACCTCGGGTTACCCCAAAGGGCTACTCCACACCCTCGCCCATGAACCCCGCCAGATGCTTCCGCAGCTCATTGCGCGCCCGGAACAGCAGGCTCTTCACCGCCGGCAGCGACATCTTCAAAATCGCGCAGATCTCCTCATACGGCAGGTCTTGCCTGCCACGCAGGATCACCGCCAGCCGCTGCTTTTCCGGCAGCGCCTCGATGGCCTGGTCCAGAGCGTTGTGAAACTCCGCCTGCGCCAGGTTGTGGTCTGCCCCAGGAACGCTGTGGTCGGCGAAGTGCCGCGGCGCCTCGTCCTCGTTCTCCTGCTCCATGCTCACCTCCTTGCGGCGGGAGCGGCGGCGCGTCTCGTTGAAGACCAGGTTGCGCGTGATGGTGTACAGCCATGTGGTGAACTTGGCCGTGGGCTCATACCTCGGCGCGCTGCGCCACACGCGGATGAAGACCTGCTGCGCCACATCATGCGCGTCGTCCACGCTGTTTAGCATCCGCGCCACCGTGCCGATGATGGCGTTCTGGTGCAGCTCCACCAGCTTCTCAAACGCCTTCATGTCCCCGTCCTTCACCCGCAGCATCAGCCGCACGCTCTCCTGATCCGACGACTCATCGGCCACGTCCGTGGAGACGGACGCGAAGGCGGAGGAGGAAACGATCCGTTCCGGTTCGGGCATTCGATAGGCGGGGAAGGGTGCCGCCATGCTAGCGGTTAACATGGCCGCTGTAAACACAGCCGGTTTTGAATGGTTGCGCGAGATTTTGGGAACGATGTTTGGAGGCTACGCCCTGGGATGCTCGACCACCGTTTTGACAGGATTAACAGGATTCACAAGATTATGCAGGATTTTCAGGCCGGGACTTTGAGGCTCCGCTTCGAGTCGGCATCTCCGATACAGAGCCGCCCAATCCTGGATAATCCTGCAATCCTGTAAATCCTGTCAAAAAAGCTCCGCATGCTCCACGCCCCCCGCATGAAAATTTGACGCCCGGCACGCCGCCGCTAGCGTTTCCTCAGCATGATCAACGACCAGACCTGGGACACCACCTTCCGCGAACTCTTCGAACGCTCCGCCAAAAAACACCGCGCGGGGGACGCCGGCGGCAAGGACTGGTTCACCGCCGCCGACAAGTCATTCCTCGATGGCATCGGCTACACCGAGCGCGAGTTTTACGACTTCGTCGACGACCACTGCCGCTACGGTGCCGAAGGCCCAACCCTGGAAACCTCGCTCCTTGTGGCCGCCGTGCGCCGCGACTACTTCCGCGTCGTGCTCAACGGCAAACGCAGCGGAAAGATCGTCGCCCCGGAAACCCTGCCCCCCAAGCCTGCCGCCGTGGAGGGCATCCGCTGGCTCCCCCGCCTCATCGCCAAGGCCCGCGCCAAGCTCAACGGCGAGATGGACCCCGACACCATGTTCGGTTGCGGTGGCGACCGCGCCTTCTTCGAGGAGCACAAGCTCCACCCCGCCGACTTCCTCCGCGTCACCTGGGCCGCCGGAGACGACGACCAGAAGATCATCGACTTCGTGAAGACGAAAAAGATGTGATGCGGCGGTGAACTGAGCAGGGTAGGAAGATTGGTGGTAAGAAAATTTTCCTACCAATAATTTTCTTACCCCTGGGCATTGGGGCGGTTTGCAGCTTGATCAGCCACACGCCACCAGTGCACACTGGCGGCTCATGGAGGAAGAGTTCAATCCCTATGCAGCTCCCAAGGGGGACACCTTCGCCGCGCCGGTAGACGCCAAACACACGCGTTTGGCGCATCTCGGCACGGAGTCACATTTGAAGGCGCTGGGTGTGCTTTGGCTATGCTTTGGCCTTGAGCCAGTGTTGTCCCTGTTTGTGGAGGTGGTGCTCCTGGGGGGGCAGCTTCGGCCCCATCTGATTTCGGATCTCCCAACGGTGATCGTGGCTTGCCTGGCGGGAATCGGGTTATGCCGTCTGCAGTGGTGGGGATGGGTCTTGTGCGTGCTCTCTTCAGGAGTGTTTCTTCTGTTTCAGCTGACGAACGCGTACCTTCTTGGAGTCATCATCGCTGCCATCATTCTGCGGTTTTTGCTGCGAAAAGACACACGCCGGGTTGTGGCCGCAGATTACCCCAGTGTCGTCGCAGCTACCCCTGAGCTCCACAGTCCGGTGGCAAGATGGGGCTGGTGGGTCTCTGGAATTCTGACGCTGCTTGCGGGGGCGAACTACTTCAGGATTCTGTCCGGTTGGTGGTGATTCGTGGAGTTCACGATGTGCCGTATTCAGGGAGCGAGCAAGCTCCGCCATGCTCGCGCTCCATGCGCTCATCACGATCAACATCAACAACCACGAAAAAACCCGAACACCACTCAAGGCATTCGGGCTTCATTCGACATTCGTCATTGATTCGCTTTGCTCACCCTTCGGGCAGCCTGCTGCTGTCTGTCTCGCTTCGCTCGGCTCTGATTTCGTCATTCCGGCACCACCATCCGCCACCACTTACTTCTTAGCCTCCGGCGCCGGCACCTCCGCCTCCTTGTTCACCTCGTCCTTCTTCTTCTGCACGGCTTCAGAGGCCACCTCCAGCAGCTTCGGTGCCTCGCCACCCTTCGGCGCATACTTCAGCGCCACGCCGTTGATGCAGAAGCGGCGGTCGGTGGGAGTGTTGAATTTTTCTCCTTCGAACACATGGCCTAGGTGGGCCCCGCAGCGCTTGCACACCGTTTCCACGCGGCGCATGCCGTGGGTGTTGTCCACGCGCTCCAGCACGTTCTTGGCCTTGGAGGAGTCATAGAAGGACGGCCAGCCGCAGCCGGAGTGGAACTTCTCCTTCGATGTGAAAAGCTCCGCGCCGCAGCACACGCAGTAGTAGGTGCCCTCCCCCTGCTTTTCGAACTCCTCGTAAATGGCGCCAAAGGGGCGCTCCGTGCCCTGCTTGCGCGTCACGGCGAACTGGTCGTCCGTCAGAATCTTTTTCCAGTCTTCGTCAGTCATGATGATGTCGGGTTTGGCCTTGGTGGGGTCGGCTTTCGGCTTGTCCTCGGCCTGGGTGAAGTAAAAGGCGGTTACGGCTGCGGCAAGAAGGGC
>DASWXG010000664.1:0-3873 GCA_036405615.1 Prosthecobacter sp.
AAGAAAGACGACTGCTCGCCCTCGGTGAGCGAGGCACCTGTATCCACCAAGTTCTTGGCATGCGTGGTGTAGGGAAGGCGCGGGTCGGAAACGAGGTTGTAGCGTTCTTTGGGCTTCCAGCTTTTGTCGAGGCGGTCAGGCCGTACCGCCAGCACGCAGATGGCCTCCGGCCGCCCGTGCCCGGTGGCATGTTCGATGGCAAAAAAGTGCTCGTCTCCCTTGGCCCCGAGAATGAGGCCCCCCCAGTTGGGCCGGCTGACGCTGATCTGATGGAGCAGGGGATTGAAACCCGAAGTCGTCTTGCCGACACCGGTGTCTCCCGTGATCAGCCAGTGGCGGGTGAACTCGCCCGGCAGCCACTTCAGATCTTTGTAGCGGACGATGTAGTCTTTGGCACTGAAGTCCGGCTGCCATTTGAGGAGGGCAAAGGCCATGAAGACACACACCAGGGCGACTCCGCCGGTCACCTCGCTGATACTGTCGTATTGAAACACATACCAGACGCCAAAGGTGGCGATGCCTGCGGCAACGAGGAACTTCAGAAAGGAAAACATGGTGCTGTGCCGGAATAGCCGGTGCCAGCGGAACTGTGACAAAAACACCCGGGAGGCTTTGCGGGCATCTTTTGCCGCAGAATGCTTCGTATCCTGTCACAAGGTTGCATCCGCGGGCTAGTCTTGCTCCGATTCCACCGCTTGAATCTCCCTGTTTTGATTTTTCACTGCCTTTTAACTGCCTCTTTATTTCCCGCTGCCGCACTCCGATGCCGCACTGAGCGGCTGGCCTACTCCCGGTCGGTGTTGGCTGACTTCGATCTGGTTAAATCTGGAGTTTTGAGGGAGGGTGTAAATGACCTGCATAGCCTGTATTCGCAGGGCCAGCCGCGTTTTCAGGTTTCCAAAAGCAAATCTCTGATTAGGTTGGTTGATGACGGAGATGTTCGGTCGAGGGAACATGCATTCTGCATGCGCCTTTGCGGCACCTCTCGTAAGAAGCGAAATAATTCGGTGACAGGTCCAATCAGGAGTCCTAAACTGGAACTCCGTTACTGCATTTGTTGACATGGATAACTCCGCTCCATCTGGAACTGGCAAAGTGGTCGCCCCCCCTTCACCGGAGGTCACTTCGCATACCCTGTACCCAGGGCGAAGCGAGATGGACTTTGACCAGACGATCAAAATCAAGACACCCGGAACCGGGATGACGGTGTTTGGCCGCTACAAACTGGAAAGAGTTCTGGGCCGCGGAGGCATGGGGGTGGTCTGGCTCGCGGATGACCTTAAGCTGGAGCGTCCAGTAGCATTGAAGTTTTTGCCCAGCCTGATCGGCCTCGATCCCGCTGCCGTCAAAGAACTGAAGACGGAGACACGCCGGGGGTTGGAACTTTCCCATCCTCACATCGTCCGCATCTATGACTTTGTGGATGATGAAGATGCGGCGGCCATTTCCATGGAGTTTGTGGATGGCAAGACGCTGTCCGAACTTCGCATGACCACGGAGACCGGAGTGTTTTCCGTGGAGGAGATTTCCAAGTGGCTTCTCGGCGTTTGTGATGCGCTGGACTACGCTCATTTTCAGCGGAAGCTGATCCACCGCGACCTGAAGCCAGCCAACATCATGCTGACCAGCAGGGATGCGGTGGCAAAGATTGCTGACTTTGGCATTGCCCGCAGCCTGTCCGATACGATGAGCCGGCTGTCAGCGGCCCACATTGGTACCAGCGGCACGCTGCCTTACATGAGTCCGCAGCAGGCGATGGGCGAGCGCCCGCAGCCCACGGATGACGTGTATTCCCTGGGGGCCACGCTTTACGAACTGCTGTCTGGGAAGCCGCCTTTTTATCGCGGAGATCTGCCCACGCAGATCAACTCCAAGATTCCTCCTTCCATGCAGGAGCGGCGTCAGGAACTGGAGATCCAGTGCAAAGAGGCCGTGCCCAAATTATGGGAAGACGCCATTGCGGCCTGCCTTCACAAAGAGCCCGGCATGAGGCCGAGCTGTGCGGGCGTGCTCGCAGAGATGCTCGGCTTGAAAGCCGCGACAGTCACGGTACGCACGGGTTCGTATGCCGCTGCCACTGCCAGAACTCCGGCGCAAAAGGCTTCCAGCCGCGCCCCGCTGATCGCCGCTGCCGCCACTCTTGTGGTAGGGGCTGGCGCTGCTGCGTGGGTTTTCCTGAAACCTGCGGAACCTGCTCCGACGGTGGCCAAGACAGAAGAGGTCACTCCTTCCAAGCCTGTTGCCGACAAGAAAGAAACTCCCCCGGCAAAGCCGAAAGGCGATGGCCGTGTGACCGTGGGCGATCTGCAGCCGAAGGAGAAACCTCCAGCGCCCAAGCCGCCGGTTCCTGACAAACCTGCATCACCTGCAGTGTCTGAGTCCAAACCGGCCCCTGCGCCTTCTCCGGTGGCCTCAGTGCCTGCTTCTACGACGCCTGCGGCTGCTCCGTCCGTGCCTTTAGGCACGACGTCCACGCCGAGTGTTTCTACCCCCGCACCTGCGGTGCCCGTTCCTGGGCCTGCGGGCGTGGCCAGTGTGCCCACCGGCACTGAGGGCGGCCAGCCTTCCGGCAGCTTTGCCATGACACCTGTGTCGTCAGCGCCGACTCCGCCACCAGCGGTTCCCGTTGTTCAAGCGCCACCGGTTCAACCTCCTGCGTCGTCGCCGATCAGGGGAACTGCGCCCGCCGTGTCTGCGGGGATGACTCCTGCCGTCATTGCGGCAGCCCCCACGCCGGTCACAGTGCCTGCCTCCTCCCCCTTGGGCGGAACGTCGGTTGTTCCGCCTGCGGCAGGAACGCCGGTGGTGGCTCCTGTTCCTCCGGCGGCAAATCCGACGAATCCCGGCAGCATGATCGCCACGGTGACGACGCCAAGCAGCGCGACGACTGCGCCTGGTGTTCCTGCGCCCGGTGCATCCGGCGCTACTCCGCCGCTGCCGCCGAACACGGTCATCCCCCCTGGAGGTCTCATCCTGACCCAGCCTGTGGTCAGCAAACCTGAATCTGGCTTCTGGACTGTGGAGCAGGTCTTCCCGGTGCCTCCGCATGCAAGTTTCTCTGCCAAGGGCAAACGCTACTTGCTCTACAAGACCCAGTCGACCTTGAAAGAGCTGGGGCTTTACACCTCCACGCTGGATGGTGCCGAGGGCAAGGGCACTCACAACGCCATTATCCTTTTCCAGGTGCGCAACGGTTTGGAGCCGAATGGTCTTCTGGACCTGCCGACGCTGGTGGCGCTGAACCTGTCTGCAGAGCCTGACAAGGCTGACTGGAATCCGCCTTCTGGTGGAGGAGGCTCCTCGGGTGGCGGAGGCGGCTATCGCAGGCGTTCATCCGCTCCCAAAGAGGAACCCAATTTCTTCCAGCGCACAGGCGAGACCTTCAAGAAGCTGAATCCGTTTAACAAATAGTGTTAAACGGAAAAGGGTTGCCTGTGGTGAGAGGCGGCGGGAACGCCGCCTGATAAAGGGAAGGCATTAGCCTGCCTTGTAGCCGTGGCTCTGAGCATCTTGCCCCAAGCTGTTGCGGGACGAAGAACTTTTGTCCCGTTCCAAAGCTGCACGAACGGTGTCCTGATCTTGCTTGCCGGCCTGCTTTTCCCGCAGCAGTCGGTCTTGGGCATCAATGTCGTGGTCTTTGTCTATGTCGTTGATTTCGTCATCGCTGCTGTCAATGCGCCCGTCGCGGTTCAAGTCATGAACCGTGCTGTCCCCTGCATCCACGTCGCCATCGCCATCGAGATCTCGCGACCGGCTGGGCTTCTGGAAGGGAGGTGGTTTGGACATCAGCGCGTGTGGTCTTATTTTGAACCGATGCCGGGTCCGCCCAGGGTGGAAGAACCCATTTTGACGCTGTGGCTGCGTTCGGCCAGA
>DASWXG010000665.1:0-3257 GCA_036405615.1 Prosthecobacter sp.
ATGAAGGTGGCATCCGCGTTCCTGGCATCGTCCGTTGGCCGGGCAAGGTTCCTGCGGGCCGGATCGAGGACAAGGCTGTGATGGCAGGTGTGGACTGGCTGCCGACCATCGGCAAGATCGCAGGCGTCAGCCTCCCTGACGAGCACTCACCCGATGGCGAGGACGTGGGCGATGTCCTGCTCGGGCAGTCCCGTCCGCGCTCCAAGCCCCTCCTGTGGGAGTGGCGCTTCAACATCGCCGGCGAGCCGTTCCACCACAGCCCGGAACTGGCCATCCGTGATGGCGACTGGAAGCTCCTCATGAACCCCGACCGCAGCCGCGTGGAACTCTACGACGTCACGCAGGACCTGACCCAGCTTAACAATGTCGCCGGGCAGCATCCAGACGTGGTGGAGAAGCTGGCCGCCCAGGTCACCACCTGGGCCAAGACGCTGCCTGAAGGCCCCCGCGATTCGAGCGCGGGGAAGATCCACGTTGGCATGCCTGGGAAACCTCAGGGGAGGCCGGTAAAGGGTGGTGGAAAGAAAGCGGAGGAGTGACCCTGGCCTTGAATATTGTCCTGAGACGATTACCTTGAGGTAGTCATGAAAGCATACGAGGAAGCCGCCAACGCCATTGCCAAGGCTATTGACCCAGGCAAGCTGGCATCTTTTCGTCCTTCCAAGGCAACTTCTCGCAAGGTTGAAGCGCTCGTGCAAAAGCACAAAGATGGTGAGATTAGCAAAGCAGAGAAGGACGAGCTTGATCGCTATGTGATGCTAAACCAAGTCATGTCGATTGTGAAGGCCAGGGCTCGCGCGTCTGTCAAGGCAGCATGAGCCTGCACATTCCAGCAACCCTCAGACAGCGTGTTTGGGAGCGTGCCTCCGGTCTGTGTGAACTCTGTTTGCTCCACGAGCATGATGACTGGTTGAGTTTTCAGATCGACCATCTGATCAGTCGTAAGCACGGTGGACGCAGTGTGTTTTCAAACCTCGCTCTCGACTGCAACTTGGCGAAAGGTTCGGACCTCGGCTCCCTGACGAGCAAGTCCGGCATGCTGATTCCATTTTTCAATCCTCGAAAAGACAGGTGGGCGGACCATTTTCGCCTCAACGGTGCACGAATCATCCCCCTCAGCGACACTGGCGAGGTAACTTCCCGTATCCTGGCGTTCAATTCTACAAAACGTCTGCTCAAACGCAGGGAAGTTGCAATGGCTGGAAGATACCCAAGCATTGAGGCATTGGCTCTTCTCCGTGATTAATCGGGGTCCGCTGGGTCGTACTACTCCCATGCCGCACGACGTCGATCCCAGCCTCCCTGAACCCCTTGTCCGCCGCGACTTCTTAAAGAAGCTCGCGGCCGCAGGTACGGCTGCGTGGATGACGGGCGAGCCACGTGCCATCTGGGCCAAGACAGGCGAAAAGGTGACGCATCCGCCAGCGAAGGCGGATGCCTGCATCCTGCTATGGATGGCAGGCGGCATGGCCGCGCCGGAGACCTTTGACCCGAAGCGCTACCTGGCCTTCGAAAAGGGGCTGGAGGTGAAGAAGATGCTCAGCACCTTTCCGGCTATCGACACCACTGTGGACGGGGTCAAAATTTGCCAGGGACTCGAAAGCATCGCGCAGGTGATGGACAGGGCCACGCTGATCCGCAGCGCAGTACAGCCGGATCTCGGCAGCATTCTGCACTCCCGGCATCAGTATCACTGGCACACGGGCTACGTACCGCCGCAGACGGTGGCGTGCCCGCACATCGGCGCCTGGATGGCCAAGGTGCTCGGCCCGCGCAATCCGGTGATGCCCGCGTTTATCAACATCGGCCAGCGGCTGGAAGGCATTGGCGAAAGCGAGGAACTGAAGGCCTTCACCACCGCCGGCTTTTTTGGCAGCGAGTTCGGACCGATGAACTTGCCGTTTCCCGAGGAGGCCGCGCAGTCCGTGAAGCCGCCGAAGGGCATGGATGCCAACCGTTTTGCCAACCGTGACCGCCTGTTCCGCAAGCTGGTGGATCAAAATCCGAACCGCGACTTCATGAGCGACTACCAGCAGGAATCCATGCTGCGTAGCATGGACAATGCCTATCGCCTGCTCAGCGCCAAGGAGCGCGAGGCCTTCGACATCACCCTGGAACCGAGGGAGAGCCGGGAGAAATACGACACGGGCCGCTTCGGTCGTGGCTGCCTGCTGGCGCGGCGCTTGATCGAGGCCGGGGCACGTTTTGTGGAGGTCACCACCGAGTACGTGCCCTTTCTCTACTGGGACACGCACAAGAGCGGCCACGAGACGCTGGATGGCCTGCACAAGGAAATGGACCGGCCGATCGCACAACTGGTGCGCGACCTGGAGGCGAAGGGACTGCTGGACCGCACGCTTATCATCATCGCCAGCGAGTTCAGCCGGGACGCGCTGATCGAGGGCAAGCCGGGCTCCACCGCGAGCGACCAGGCAACGTTCAAGGTGAACACCATCAGTGAGATGCAGCACTATGGCCTGCATCGTCATTTTACCGGCGGTACCAGTGTGGTGATGTTTGGTGGTGGCACCAAGAAAGGCTTTGTTTACGGAGAAACCGCCGACGAGCGCCCGCTCATTGCGACGAAGAACCCCGTCAGTGTCATGGATCTTCACGCCACCATCATGACAGCCATGGGCATCAGCCCGAAGACGGAGTTTGAAATCGAAGGACGCCCGTTCTACGTCACCGAGGACGGGAAGGGCAAGGCGGTCATGGATATCTTTGCGTGATCGATTGATTGTCAGCTGCTTTTACGTCCGTTTGATACTCACATGATGAAAGGTTTTTACTCCTGTTTGATTGGCCTCACGGCCTTGGGTTGGTTGTCTCTGGCCGGCACTGTCGCGGCGAAGGAGGAGGCCACCTGGGACTCGGTCGCGGTGATCGTGACGCATATTCAGGACCCCAAGCCGGAGCCGAAGACGAGGGAGGAGTCGATTGAGATCCTGGCCACGGGATTGATGGCGTTTGACAAGGCCTATGCGGCGGCCATGAAGGTGGAGCCCCAGAATCCCATGCGATGGGAAGCCGCGCTGTTTGATGCGATGACGCGTCCCTCGCGCCAGATCATCGGTCTGCCGCCGCCGAAAAAGACGCATTTCACCCTGGCGGACATTCTCGAGGCTTCGGATGCGCCCGCAGGAACCAAGGCGAAGGCGAGCTACCTGAATGTGATGAACGCGGCAGATTCCCCTGAGATGGATCTGGCCACGTGGGTGGTGCTGGCTGAGAAGCATTTGAAGACATTCCCGCTG
>DASWXG010000666.1:0-3012 GCA_036405615.1 Prosthecobacter sp.
TCAAGGAAGTCAGCGAAGCCTACGACATCCTGAGCGACGACCAGAAGAGGGCTGCGTATGACCGCTATGGCCATTCCGCCTTTTCCGGCGGCATGGGCGGTGGTGGAGGCGGGGGAGGCGGATTCCACGATCCCTTCGACATCTTCCGTGAAGTCTTCGGCGGAGCCGGTGGTGGCGGAGGCGGCATTTTTGAGAGTTTCTTTGGCGGTGGTGGCGGGCGGCAGCAACGCCGTGACGGCCCCCAGCGGGGAAGCGACCTTCGGTATGGCCTTGAAATCAGCCTGGAAGAGGCGGCCCAGGGCTGTGAGCGAGAGATCGAGTATGAACGCCTCAACAGTTGCAAGACCTGCTCCGGCAGCGGCTCCACCAGCGGCAGCGGTAAAAAGACCTGCCGCACCTGCGGCGGTGTCGGCCAGGTGATTTCCTCCCGCGGCTTTTTCCAGATCCAGCAGACCTGCCCGGACTGCAGCGGATCTGGCGAAGTGATCAGCGACCCTTGCAAGGCTTGCTCCGGGAGCGGCCGGACCAAGGAGCGTACAAAGATCCGCGTGAAGATTCCTGCCGGTATCGAAGACGGCTCCCGTCTGCGTTCCGGCGGCAACGGTGACTACGGCAGCAAGGGCGGTGCAGCGGGGGATCTCTACATCGTGGTGCAGATCCGCCAGCACGATATCTTTGAGCGGGAAGGGGATGACCTCCACTGCCAGATGCCGCTCAGCTTTACCACGGCCGCCCTAGGCGGAGAAACCACCGTCCCCACCCTGGAAGGCAAGGCCAATCTCAAAGTTCCGGCCGGAACCCAGAACGGCACCACTTTCCGCCTGCGCGGCAAGGGCATGAAAACGCTGGGCGAACAGCGCCACGGTGATCTTTATGTGCATGTCCAGATCGCCGTGCCGACCAAGCTGACTGCTGAACAACGCGGCCACCTGGAAGCCTTTGCCACATCTTTTGGTGAAACTCCGTCCTCCTCCATGGAAGAAAGTTTCTTCGAGAAGGCCAAAAAGTTCTTCAAATGACGTTCCTCTGCGGAGCGTAAACCTGGAAACCCCTGAATCTGCTATTCCAATGAGCCAACCCAAAATCACTGCCTACCTGAAAACCTACTGCGGCTGGAGCGAAGGCGTCCGTTCCATCTTCCGCAAATACAACCTCGACTTCGAGGAGAAGGACATCATCAAGAATCCTGCTTTCCGCTGGGAAATGGAACAGAAGAGCGGCCAGCCCCTGAGCCCCTGCGTGGAAATCAATGGCACCATGCTGGCTGACATCAGCGGTGAAGAAGTCGAGAACTGGATGATCTCCAACAACCTCCTCGAGAAAAACGAGGCGGCTCCTGATGCTCCCATCGACTCCGCTTGCACGGATGCCCAGCACGCTGCCATGGCTGCAGGCCAGGTGGGCAAGATCAGTTTCATCAAGTAATCTTGAGGCGTTCCCGCCTGTAATCACCACCCCTTTAAACGGCAGGGAACTGCGGTTTGAAGGGGTGATTTTTTGGAGATGAGTCTCAAGCCGCCCTGCCGGGCAGGTCTCTGACATTCAGCGTTTTTCAGGCGCACCCGCCCTTGCCAGGCTGGAGGGGGCATCTGCGGCGATGGCCGCGCGGTAGTTAGCCTGGGCGCGGAAATATTCGGCCTGTGCCTCCACCTCCAGCACCTGGGCGTCGAAGGTGGCCTGCTCGCGGATTTGCAGCGCCAGGAGGTCGGTCGCTCCCTGCTTGAACCGCTCATTCTCGGCCGCTTCCAGTTGCTGAGAAAGCTCCACATTCCTGCGGGTTTGCTTCAAGGCATCGTGTGCGGCGACAATGGCGCTGTGGCTGTCACGGACATCGGCAACGATTCGGTCGCGGGCGAAGGCTTTGTCATTGGCCAAACGTCCGATCAACGCCTGGGCGACTTCGATGCGGCCTTTGGCCTCACGGCGTTGCAGCGGCAGCTTGAATTCGATTTTGGCCTCAATCTCGGTTCGTTCGATGTCTTTGGGGCGCGTGCCGCCGCTGGCCTGAGCTGCTTCGACGCCAATATCAAGAGTCGGCAACAGGTTGTTTTTGGCCAACCGGAGGTCGAGTTCATACTTCTGGATGGTCAGTTCAATGCGGCGAATCTCAGGCCGGAAAATGGAGGCCCGGGCGATGTCAGAAACCATGCCGGTCTCATCCGGCCGTGGATGTGGCGGAAAAGCTTTTGGGATGCGGCTCCGCGGGGTGATCATCGGCTCGGCTGATTCCTGCGCGCGATGAAAGAGGGACAGCTCGATGGCCGCCGCTTGAAATCTGCGGGCTGCCTGAACCACGGCGATCTCACGGCTGACGACGAGGCGCTGGTTGTCGAGCTGGACAATGGGGGCGGAGGCTCCGCGTTTCACCTGCTCGGCAATGGCGGAGTCCCGGTCTTTGGCGATGCGCAGAAGCTCCTCGGTCAGCTGCAACCGCTGGCCTGCGGCCACCCAGGTGTAGTAGGAGACCGTAGCCGCACGCATGAAGTCGAGGTACTGCCGGAGGATCAGAGGGTCTGCCAGTTCCTGGTCAATCTGCGCCTGCCAGGCGGCGACGCGCCGGCGGTCGATACTGCTGTCCTTCAGCAACGGCAGGCGGAAACCCAGCACAGCTTCACCATCGGTGCTGGTGCGGTCCTTGTTGTAGTTAGGCAGATAGCCGCTGCTGAGCCTGTAGCCGCCGTAGACATTGCCGCCCCAGAAAGGCAGCGGCTGGTCCAGCATGGCATAACCGGTTTGGCCATCATAGTAGCCAGCCGGCTTGAAAGCGCCTCCGGCATTGAGATGCAGATCGAAGGCGCCCATGGCCTGGCGGGCACGGCCGTTTGCGATGTCCTGCTCGATCATTGCTGCCAGGAAGGGCGGGTATTGCCCCTGCACACTGGTGAGCACTTCCTGAAGCAGCAGAGGTTTCGCCGACGCAGAGACCGGCTGAGTAAGAAGACCGAGCCCCAGGAGGAGTGACACTACCAGGCCCAGTCCTCTGCCATGAGTTGCAAAAAGTGAAGCAAAGAC
>DASWXG010000667.1:0-2836 GCA_036405615.1 Prosthecobacter sp.
ATTCCAGCGGCTGCGCCAGTCATGGATCAGGTTAGGCAAAAGCTCCTGGTACTGGATGGCGCGGCCCTGGTTGGACTCGCCTTGGTACCAGAGGGCACCGCGCAGCGTGTAGGGAACCAGCGGAGCGACCATGCCATTGAAAAGCGTGGCGGGGTAATGCGGTGTTTTGCCGGGCGGTTCAGGCGCACGCGGAGCCGGTGGAATGGGTGTCTGGCGCTCTGGCGGCAGCTTGCTGTTCTCTTCGCTCAGGCGCTTGGACTGCTGTGTCCAGGCGGCTTTGGCGGTTTCAAACTTGGCGTCTTCGGCAGCCTGGTCCCAATGCTGGCGGATGCCCTCCCAATCACTGAGAAGCTGGGCAGCGCAGGGACGGTCGGCAAGCGCTTCGTGGCTGGTCCAGGCCTCAATGCGGGTGCCACCCCAGGAGGTGTTGATGAGGCCCACAGGTACCTTCAATTCCTGGTGGAGATGACGGCCAAAGAAATAACCTACAGCGGAGAACGAGCCCACCTGCGGCGGCAGTGCCTCCTGCCAGATGCCTTTGACATCGGCGGCGGGTTCCAGGGCTGCAGCCTTGGCGACATTGAACATGCGAATCTGGGGGAAATTCGCCGCGGCTGTTTCCTGCTCGGCGTTGGCGGATTTTTGGACGGTCCATTCCATGTTAGACTGCCCGGAGCAAAGCCACACTTCGCCTACCAAAATGTTTTTCAACGTCAGGCTGTTCTTGCCGGTCACTGTCATCTCGGACGGGGTGGCATTGGCGGCCAGCGGCTCCAGGGCCACCTGCCACTTTCCATCCAGATCTGCGCGGGTGATCTTGGTCTGCCCGCTGAAACGCACGGTGACGTCTTCATCCGCATCCGCAGTGCCCCAGATCGTGACGGGTTTCCCACGCTGAAGCACGAGTCCGTCCGTAAACAGAGCTGGCAGACGAACATCCGCCGAGGCGGTGAGCGTGACAAAGGCGAGAGCGGAGGCAAGGAATCGCTGCATGGCGGGCGGGAGGTAACTGGAGGTGCGAGTAAACCTGACACGCCCGGGCACGCAACTGCGACTTTAATACGCCTTGTTCGCATGGCGGAACGCACCGCGCAAAACAGGCATGCCTTGCGGCACATGGCGGGTCGCTACCTCTTTTCTCCGCAAGGCTCTGAATCGAGCCGCCCGGCCTACTGCCACTTGAGCGGTGTGCCGACGGGCAGCATGCGGGCCACGCGGGCGATGTCCCAGTTGGTCATGCGGAATCCGCCGATGCTTTCCTGTCGGGTCATGTATCCGGGAATGCTGGTGCCGTGCAGCCCGTAGGGCAGGGGTTCGTCCTTGGCTTTGGCGAGATTGATCCAAAACGGACCGACAGGATTGTTGGGTCCGGGTGGCAGAACCAGCGGAGTGGCCAGAGGTGCGGCCGGGTCTCCCGTCGTCGTCATCTGCGGGCGGGGGAGGGCATCGAGAATCTTCCAGGTGCCACGCCCGCGAAGTCCAGGGCGGGCCACAGAAACGGGCAGATTGGCCACCAGTTGTTCACCTTCGCGAATCTCCAGGCGGTTGTTGCCGACGATGGTAGCGAGAATGGGCCGGGCGGGATCTGCCGCAGGGCGCAAGGGCTCTTTGAAAGCGTTTTCGATTTCGAAGGGAACCACGTTTGGCACGAAGAACAATGCACCCACGCTGACCGGTGATTTCAGGCCGGGATTGATGCGGCGGAGGAAGGATTCTGAGCAATGGTAGCGCTCGGCCACAAACTCCCAAACACTGCGATAGGCCAGGAATTTGACCGAGGTAAGGCTTTCGAGGGTGACTTCCGGGGCGGGAGGTGGCGGCGGCGCGTTGCGTCCCTTGCGGCCGGTGGGGGAGGGTGGTGCCGGAGGCTCCGGCAGAATCCAGCGCATGTCCTCTTTGCGAAGCTGGAACTCCGTGTAGGCACCGCCCATTTTCTTCAATGCCTCGGGCATCTGGCCCATGTCGTAGGTCAGCTCTCCGGGATGGCTCTCTTCGTAGGAACGAAGCGCAGCGTCATAGAGAGGGCCGTCGCTGCCATCGATGGGGCCCGCACTGAAATTCTGGCGGTCCAGATACGATTGCATAAGCACGATGCGCGCCACCGTGCTGGCAGGAGAGGGGAGAGGGCGCTTGAGGAGGCGGTTGGGATCGTCTTCGGCCACTTTTTGCGCCTTGGGGGGAGCCTTGCTCTTTTTGACTTTGGGTTCAGGCGGCGGTGGAGGTGGCGGCGGTGCCATGGCCTGGATGTCAGCCAGGCTGGGGATGCGCAATGTCTGGCCCAGGACGATCATGTCCTTCTTCATCTGGTTGAAGGCCTTGAGCTGGTCCACCGTGATGCTGTAGCGCTTGGCAATGACATACAGGGAGTCACCCTTTTGCACCTGGTAGTCCGTGGCTTGCGGCGGTGGGCCTTGGGGGTTCGCTGCCGTACCTGGAACCAGGGGAGCGCCTGGGACAGGGGCGGGAGGGGGAGCATCTTCAGGCAGACCCCAGGCGGCTTCATCGGACTTTTCGGGCAGCCAGCGCCAGCGCACGGCGTTTTCCATGCCGGGTTCCACCCGCGGCGGTGGAGGCTTGGGCGCGGGGACAGCAGCGGGCTGTGCGTGCAGGGGGAGCATGGCCCCGAGCAGCAAAGGAAAAAGATGCCAGACGGGCCTGCAGAAAGACCCGGCACCGAAGAAGTCGTTTCGCACTGCCATAGATTCAACCAAGCGGTTTTTAGGTGGATGCACAAGTTCCGGTTTGGGCAGAGGGGGAAAGAATTTCTCCATGGTAGCTGCTACGAAGAGGGCAACGGTGGCGGCCTTGCGGGTCTGGAAAAGAAAAGTCTAAGAAA
>DASWXG010000668.1:0-7529 GCA_036405615.1 Prosthecobacter sp.
ATTCACGCAGCTATGGCCCGGGAAGGTATGATCCGCAGTATGAATGGGGCGGGCAGGATTATCCTCTCGGTTATGTACGCTGGACGGAGAACCGCAATTTTGATGCTTGCTTGCAACTGATGCAGACCGGGCAGCTTGATCTGGCCCCGGTCACCAGCCGGCGTGCTGCTTTTGCAGATGCCGTGTCTGTTTACGATGCCCTGATGCAGGCAGGCAATGCGGACATCGGCGTGGTGCTGGAGTATGCCGGTAGCGCGGGCGTATCGCCTGCGGGTGTACAGACGGGGACGTCTGCGCCACACGACTCAGGCAGGATGCCTGTGCTACGCGAGACTGTTGCCCTTGAACCCACTTCAAATCTCCAGGTGATCGGGGCCGGTAACTTTGCACGGACCATGCTGCTGCCTCACCTGAAGGGGCGGCTGGAAGCGGATCTGATTGTGAATGCCACTGGCCTGAGCGCCCGGCACGTGAAGGAGAAGTTTGGTTTTGCCAAGGCTGAAACAGATTCGGCCAGAGCCTTCGAAACTCGCGGCGGGGCGCTGATGATCGGCACCCGTCATCATTTGCACGCTCCGCTGGTGTTGAAAGGGCTGGCAGCCGACAAGCAGATATTTGTGGAGAAACCTCTTTGCCTCACCCGGGACGAACTGTCCCAGGTGGACGAGGCGCTCAAAACCTCGGGCGGCAGCGTGATGGTCGGTTTCAACCGGCGGTTTGCTCCGGCCGCTCGTGAACTGAAGGAGGTGATCTCCTCCATTCCGGGAGCCAGGACGCTAGCTTACCATGTTTTTGCCGGACCGCTGGCGCCGGATCATTGGTATGCGAATGTGGCAGAAAGCGGCGGGCGTGTGCTGGGTGAAGCCTGCCACTTTTTTGACTTTGCATGCTTCTTGTTAGGTGAGCCTGTGGCGGTGTCAGCCCAGACGGTGGGCCGCCAGGATGTGCCGGATTCCGTGACTGCCCAGATTGAGTTTCGCGACGGATCTTCCGCCCAGGTGATCTATTCGGCCGAAGGTGATTTTGCCTTTCCCAAGGAGAGCTTCCGGGTCTTTGCCTCCGGCATGGTGGCCGAATGCGAAAACTTCCAGAAGCTTACGCTTTATCGAAACCGCAAGCGGAGCACCAAGGCTTTCGGTTCTAAAGGTCATGCCGAAGAAATGCAGGCCTGGGGGTCCCAGTTGAAATCGGGAGGCCCGCCAGCCCTGCCATATGCGGAGGCACGGCAGAGCATGCTGCTCACCTTTGCGGTGCTGGACAGCCTGCGTCTGGGGCGGAGCGTCCGGCTCGACATCGTCTCATGAAGGCCATGGAGTCCATCTCCTGGTATGCCCACCGGCTCAAGGCGATGAGGCCTGCCGAACTGGGTCATCGTGTCGTAGAAAAATGGCGGAAGAGCACCGAAACCGGCTTCCTGAAGAGGTTGGTGGGGACAGAACCCGGGCCGGCGGTTTCAGCTGTTCCTCGGCTGCCGGATCCGGCTGCCATTCCGGAGGGCCTTTGCCAGCAACTGGCTGAAGATGCGCATGCGCTCCTGCGTGGAGAATGGCAGCTCTTCGGCTGGCGGCAGGCGGAACTGGGCTCGCCGCCATGCTGGCACCGCGATGCAGCCTGCGGGGTTGTGGTTTTTCCGGAAATTCCTGCCCGGCAGTTAAACCACCGCCGCCTGCCAGATGGCGCGGACGCCCGCACGATCTGGGAGATCAACCGGTGGGTGGAGATGACGCGGTTGGCGATGCACGCTTGGCTGAACAACGATCTCGACGCGTTGCGCAAGGCCCAGTTGCTGCTTGAAGACTGGTGCGACCGCAACCCGCCGGGCATGGGCATCAACTGGACCAGCCCGCTGGAGGTGGCCTTGCGTCTGATCAATTTCACCTGGTTCGATGCACTGGCTGCCGCAGCGATCAAGAGGACGGCTTCCGGCAGTGTCGCGACCCAGCTGGAAGGGGCGCAGTCCGCGCTTGCCCGCCGCATTGTGCCTGTCCATACGGCGTGGGTATGGCGTTACCGTTCGGCAGGATCTTCAGCAAACAATCATCTGTTAGGGGAGCTGGCCGCCCTGGTGGTCGCGGTTTCTCGCTGGCCGGAGTTAAAGCGGTTTGCCTGCACAGCGGACGAGGCCTGGGACAGCCTGGGGCGGGAGGTGCTGCGCCAGTTCGCTCCGGATGGCGGTTCGCGGGAGCAGGCGCTGCACTATCATGCTTTCGCTTTTGAACTGGCCTTTTTGGCCGTGCGGGTCGTGGGATGCCGGGCCGGGCCGGTGTTTGACCGCCTGGCATCAGCCCTGAAGTTTTGGCAGGCCTTGGGACATCCCGAGGAGCCGTGGGACTTTGGCGACAACGACGACGCTCAAGTCCTGCCTCTGACCTGGCATCGTGCGCTGGCGGCTGAAGAGTGGCAGGAATGGGCGCGGGGGGAAAGCGGCTCTTTGCAATTCTGGTTGGGCGAATGCCCCTTTACTCTGCCGCAAGAAGAAGCGGGCTGCTGCCTGTTTCCGCAAAGCGGCATGGCCGTGTGGCGGACAGAAGGCTGGATGGCAAGGCTGGACAGCTCCCCCCTGGGTTTTGGAGCGCTGGCCGCTCATGGGCACGGTGATGCCTTGCATCTCTCCTTGTGGGATGGCGATAAAGCACTCCTGATCGACCCTGGCACAGGCGGCTACTACGGGCTTCCCCAGATCCGCGCGGAACTGGCGGCGTGGGAAGTTCACAACGGCCCGCAGCCAGTGGAGGGTTTCCTCACACCGCAACGTTTGGGGACATTTTTGTGGGTGAAACACCATGGCCAGCCGCAACTTGCCTGGGCGGAAAACGGCAGCGGTTTGGAGAAGGAAGCCGCGCCGTCACTGTCCGGCACTTTTGAGCACGAAGGTCACCTCTTCCGCCGGGTGGTGTACTGCGCCGGGGACACTGTGAGAGTCTGCGACGAAGAGCTGAATGGCAGAACCTATCGCGTCAGTTTCATATTCAGCCCTGAATGCCGTGTAGAACCTCTGTCAGAAGCGGGCTGGAAAATCACGAGGGAAGGATGTGAGTGGCATCTGGAGATCCTTTCTGCGGGATCAGGCAAGCAGGCAGAGCTGAGAGACATGCGGGTTTCTCCGGCTTACGGATGTCTGGAGACCGCGCAGGCGGTGATCTTGACTCCCATTGAGGCGAGGTCGGAGATCAGGCTCCGGCGTGTGAGATAAGGCAAGCGCCGGCGTGCACTACGCGGGTGCTGCAGTTCGAATGATTCCTTCCCCAGAGGGAGTGATGGCGGAGCTTCGCTTTAAACCCGGGCGGAGGAATCCTGGTCCACCCGGAGTTGGTTAGGCCGCAAGTTCCTCGCGCTGTCGCCAGCGGAGTTCATGCTGCGAAGCGCGCTGAAAAAAATCGTCGGCCTCCTGGGTGCTCTGGGTCGGGTCCAGAGGCAGGCGCATGGTCAGTTCCAGACCTTGCGGTTCCAGGCGTTTGGCCTCGATGCTGCCGCCGTGCAGGTGCAGCGTAACGTAGCAGGCCATCATGTTTACGCCGAAGTCGTCCGGCTTTCGGCTGCGGGTGAAGAAGGGGTCGAAGAGGTTGGCCGCCCGGTCTTGCGCACCCCAGGCACCGTTGTCGGTGAGCACCATCACGGCCTGCTCCTGGCCGGTCACATCGCGCTCAGTTCTGGCGTGGATCAGCACCCGGTCGCCTGCATGGAGATGGGTGATCTCCTCGATGAACAGCAGACGCCAGAGCTGGCGGAAACGCTCGGCATGCACCATCAGCGGCGGCAGGGTGGGGGACAGCTCGAACTCGACGCGGATGCTTTTCTCCTGGAAGTGCACCAGGTAGAGGTTGAGCATCTCCTCCAGCAAGACCGGCAGCTGGACAGTGTCCTGGCGGGTCAGTTTGCGGGCGTGAGAAGCGTGCGCAAGGTGGTTAAGCAGGGACTGGATGCGTTCAATCTGCGCCTGGGCCTGGTGCTGGGTCTCCACCCAGAAATTGGGGTCGCGCGGCGGGCGTGCATCAATCTCCTCCATGAGCTTCATGGGGGCGAGATCAATGAAAGCACGCACGACAGTGAGGGCGTTGCGCAGGTGGTGGTTCAGACCTTCCGCCATGATGCCCATACCGGCCACGCGGTCGGCCATCAGAGTACTGCGGATGCTTTCCGCATTCTGAGTGAGCAGGTTTTCCCGCTCCTGCAGGGTCTGGTAATACTCCATGCCCTGGCGCAGCACGGAAGCCAGCTGTTCAGGATCCAGAGGCTTGTGCAGGTAACGGTAGGCCCGGCCTTCATTGACGGCTTTAACAGCGGTCTGGTAGTCGGTGAAAGCGGTGACGAGGATGCGGACGAGATTCGGGTGGAGGCGGCGGGCGCGGTCCATCAGTTCCACGCCGCTTTCACCAGGCATGCGCTGGTCTGTCAGAAGGACGCCGATCTGGGTGCCGTAAGTTTCCAGGATGCGGTAGCCGTCAGCAGCGTTGCTGGCGGTGTGGATGATAAACTCATCCTCAAACATCTGGCGGAAATAGTGCAGGGCTTTTTCCTCGTCATCGACGTACAAGACATGATAGCTGGCTGGAGGGGGCGAGCTCATTCGGCTGCGGGGGCGGCGGGTTTGAAGCGGAGAACGAATTCGGTGAAGGTGCCGGCCTGGCTGGTGACCGTGATGCTGCCGCCCATGCCTTGCATCATGCGGTAGCAAAGGCTGAGGCCGAGGCCCATGCCCTGGCCGACTTCCTTCGTGGTGAAAAAGGGATCAAAGATGCGCTGAACATGCTCTTCGGGGATGCCGCTGCCGTTGTCGCAGACGCTGAGCAGAAAGTCGGTTCCGGTTTCGTCCCGGCTGACACGCACGGAAATTTCCGGCGAAGCATGCTGGTGCAGGGCATCGAGGCTGTTTTGCAGGAGGTTGATGACGATCTGGATGATGTGGTTTTCATCACCCAGCACCACCACATCCTCCGGCACATGGCAGCTGAGCAGCGCTTTGCCATCACTGACTTGCTTGGCCATAAGGCGGGAGGCTTTCGCCACAGCCTGGCCCAGATTCACCGGGGATGAGCCTTTGTCTTCCGGGTGGGCGAACGTCCGCAGGTCGGAGACAATGGCGGCCACACGGTCCACGCCTTCACCGATGTCTGCCAGGATCAGCCCCATGGATTCCACGGTTTCTGGCGGCAGATTTTTGGTCTTCTTCTTGAGGACAAAGAGGGCGGATTTGACGAAGTTCAGCGGATTGTTGATCTCGTGAACGATCCCCGCGCTGAGACGGCCGATGGAGGCGAGCTTTTCGCTCTGGGTCAGCTGGGCCTCGGTCTCACGCAGGCGTTGCAGAGTGGCGGATAGCTCCTCGTTGCGGCGGGTCAGCTCCTCGCGCTGGGCCTCCACTTTGCAGCGGTTCACAAACTCCCGCAGACGGATGGAGTGATGCTGGCGGCTGCCGAAGTACAGGATGACGCAGGTCAGCAGGATGAAGAGCGTGTTGTTGATGAACAGCCCGACGGAACCCAGGCTGCCGTCATACTTCAGGTTCGGTATGGTGGCGGCGAAATAGAAAGCCAGGACGAGGGCGACGGTCAGGCCGATCTCCCGGAAGGTCCAGTGAAAGACAAAGGAGGTGCCTACCAGGCAGAGCATGAGACCCGCGTAATAACTGGAGCTGCCGTCTCCTGAAAAGTAGATCATCAGGCAGATGGCCATGGCGGGCAGCAATGGCAGGAGCACAGGGAACACGCGATGATAACGGGCGGCCTGCGGCCGGTCCAGTGCCAGCAGCAGGGGAATGCACATCGCCGAACAGAGGATGCGCAGCAACAGAAACTCCCAAAAACGTGCCGGGTAGGCCAGCCAGTCCAGCACCGCACAGAAGGGGACCAGAATCATGACAAACCAGGCCCCGAGGCGGGCATTCCTCATATTCAGCTCCTGCAGCTCGCCTTCAAAGCGGGCGGATTTTTCTGCTGCCGCGGCAACTTTGGGATCCAGCGGAGGGGGGGCCGCCTGCGGAACCGGAGCATGAACAGACGCCGCTGGGAAGTGCAGCGGGGCTGTTTGGGGAGCGCTTCCGATTATAGCAATCACGATTTGTATAATTTTCGTAAATTATACCGTCCCTATAAAGCTAGCAACCCTTTCTTTTTGAGGCTCTTAAAACAGTTTGCCGTCCATTTCGACGGTAAAAATACGCAGCAAATCACCTCAAGGACTTGAAAACCAAATACTTGGGTGATTGGTGACTATTATCTCAGTGCGTCTTTAAGTCAAATGACCAGATTTTTAATCCTGGGATTTTTGTTTAACACTGAACGTGTAGGAAGTAGTTCACTCCCTCCGGCTCCCACAGCACTTGAATCTGGTCTGCCGCTGCCCCGGCCTTGAGAGCGAGGGCCGTGAGCGCTTCCCGGCTGCGATGAATGAGTTGCCAGTGTCCCAGCAGTTCCATGTAGTCCCGGCTGGGATTGTAGTCGGAGAAATTGCCGATGACCACTTCGCCTCCAGGACGGGTGATGGCCATGAGGGCTTTCAGCACATGGACAAAGATCCGGTCGCTGAGGTAATCAAACAGCCCCGCTGACCACACAAGGTCATAACCCTGGGTTGGCACAAAACGCAGCACATTGCGGTGATGGAACTGCATCCGTGACTGCCAGGGTGAACACAGTTCCTGGGCGTAGCGGATGGCATTGGCGTCCATGTCCACGCAGTCCATGCGCACGGCGGCGTCCGGACGGTTCATGAAAAACTCCCGGACGTCGCGGGCCGGACCGCTGGCGACATTGAGGACTTCCAGCGTACCGCTGTGGCGGTCGAGGTGCTGGCCCAGCAGGTCCTGGAAATAGGCTTTGCGGTTGCGCACGGCGATGGGCGCGGCCTGGCTGTGAAAGTAGAGATCCCACAGGCGAAGATGGGCTGCGGCCTGGGTGTGCCGGGTATAAATGTGGTCAATGATCTCGAAGTCGCCACTGTAGCCGTACTTCCGTTCCAAAGCCTGGGCCTGCATGGTGCCCTGGAGATGACGGCGGGTGACGTCATGAATGTAAGCGGAAACTTCTTCCTGCTGGAGGCAGCCGCCGCGGACGGCATCGCCCAGATGCTGGACGGCCCGGTTGAGCACTGCATACTCGGGCGGGCGGGGACCGCCCTTGCTCAGAAAGTCGTGCAGCAGATCATCAAAGGAACTCAGCAGATGAGAATCCCGGCGATGCAGGACGGGCGACTCAGTCGTGGAGATGGAGTAGGGCGGCGGCATGACGGGAGAATTTTAAAAATATCAGGACTGATGGGTAATCAGGCTCTGAATTTTGTTAAAATAAGCGAGATGTTCGGTCGGGCAAAACACCATTTGCATTCGGTCACCAACTTTGTTTCTGATTTTTTGAACGAAATCTAGAAACTCCAAATGTTGAGAGTTTTTCAGGCGCTAACCGAGCTGTTCGGTGACAGCACAGGCTCATTTTTCGCCGGAGAGGGCGCAAAAGCCGTTGGTAAGCAGGCCTTTTTGAGAGAAAGAAAAGGTTTTCCGGCCCTTGGAGAAACCAAGTTTGCTGCTGCCGGAA
>DASWXG010000669.1:0-1646 GCA_036405615.1 Prosthecobacter sp.
CCGTTCAGGTCGCCGTAGGCGGTGGCGCTGCCTTTGCCGTCGGCAGACGGCATGGCATGGCGGATGGTCGCGGCGAGTTCGGCGTCTGGAGCCGTGGGGGCAAAGGACAGGCGGGAAACCTCGATCATGCCCGTGTCGTCACGGATCCAGGCCAGAGCGGCTTTCCCATCCAGCTTGACCGGGTGCACCCAGCAACGGCTGGAGGGGAGCTCCAACCGCCATTCTTCGCCATAGCCGGTGTCTGCCTGTTGCAGGCGGACGAGGAGGGCATCTGCATCGGGTGCGGTGTAGAAAAGGTCGGGGCGTCCGTCACCGTTCAGGTCGCCCTGCCTCAGGCCGCCACAGCCGCTCTGGCCGAGGACATAGGATTTGGCCTCGGCCCAGGTGCCGGGTTCTTTTTGCAACCAGACCATGAGCCGTGTGTTCGTCAGCAGGGCGATGTCCTGACGGCCGTCAGCATTCAGGTCCGTGGCGACGAGCACATCCGGATCTTCGGCAACAGAGTCCAGGGTGAACTCCTTTTTCTGGGTCCAGTCTCCGGCCTTGGCACCCTGGGTGCGGAGCACAAGTTTGTCATCGCTGTCCGTGTAGGCGATGTCGGGACGGCTGTCGCCATTCCAGTCTCCCACGGCGAGGGACCAGGCGCTTTTGCCAATGACCAGCGGCTGCTTGTCCAGGCGGGACATTTCCAGGATGGGGTTCCACCGGTCGCTGCGGGAGGTGCGTTCAGGCTCGCCAGCTTTGGGGCCATCTTTGCGTTGAAGGAGGAACTCGATGCGGGCGCGGTCCTGGTTCAGCAGCACCAGATCCTGGAGGCCGTCGCCATTAAAATCGCCCACGCGTGGGCAGGCGGTGTTCCAGTCCAGTTTCACCACTTCGGGACCGTCAAAGTAGAGACCGGAGGGCGGCTCTGCGGCCTGGGCGGTGAGAGCGGCGAGGAAAAGAAGGCTGCGCATGGCGGACTGGCAACAAGAAGGCTGAAGAAGGAAAAAAACGGCCCGCCTTTTCAAACCGGAGTGAAAGGGCGGGCCAGGGCAGAAGCAAAAGGCTGCTGTCTTACTGGGCTTCCACCGGGGTGGAGAGCAGGCGGTAATGGATGGCGTTGGAAGGCATGTAATAACCGCTGATGCCGGTGCCAAAGTAGCGTTTCCACATGGCATCGGAAGGCGTGGCCTTCGGGTCAAACCAGGAGTCGGAATCCTTGGCGGCCGGGGTTTCTTCGGCCACTTCGGCCTTGGGTCCCTTGCCTTTTTTGCCCTTGGACTTGGAGGCGGACTTTTTCGGACCTTTCTTGCCCGTCTGGCTTTGCACCAGGGACATGGCATCCACAGCCATCTTCATGACCTTGCCACCGTCCGCAATGCCGACGCCGGCATAGTTTTTCGGCAGCTTGCCCAGGAGGTCCTGCACGCGCTCGTTGTCCCAGATGCTGGGGCCTGTCGGCTCCTTCATGCGGGTGAGCACCTTTTTCAGCAGAGCCTGCGGGCCGGTGCTGAAGAGGAAGTAGTCTTCTGTCAGGCAGAAGGCGATTTCGGGAGAGCCTGGCTGGGCGTTGGCGGCCTTGACGGTGCTGATCTGGGTGCCGAGGAAATCGGACTCCTCAAACGCGGCGAAACCGGCGCCAACAAAACGCTTCACGCCTTCCA
>DASWXG010000670.1:0-4048 GCA_036405615.1 Prosthecobacter sp.
CGGAATCTGCATCTTGGCGATCATGCCAAAGCCGGAGACAAGGCTGATCAGCAAACCGATGCCATGGAACTTCATGGCCGCTTTTGTGTTGCCGGAATACAGCGCGCCGAAGCCCGTGAACACGCAGATCAGGCCGAACAGGTGGATGACGTGGTAAATTTGAGGAGACATGGGTGGTGCCCTACCCTGGCACGGGATGCGTCCACCACAACTGCGGTTTCTGTTTCAAAGTCACGATGGCACCGCCGGAGACAAGCCGCCGAGTTTGCCCGTGAGCACTACGGCGTGCTTGCGGACTGTTTCCCCGAATCCGGACAGGGCTTTCAAGGGCATGCGGTCCAGCGGACCGGAGACCCAAATGGCTGCCACTGGCTGCCCGCGCTGATTGAAAACAGGAGCCGCGGCACAGGAGAAGGTTTCGTTTTCCTCTGCCCGATCCAAGGCATAGCCGCTTTCTCTGACAGCCTCCAGTTCAGCCCGGTAGGAACGCACGCCCGTCAGAGTGCGGGCCGTCTTCTTGGGAAAAGGCATCTGGCGCACCAGGCTTTCGCGTGTGGCGCTGTCGAGAAATGCCAGCATGGCCTTGGCGGGGGCTGCGGTGTGCAGGGGAAAGGGATGCCCCGTTTCCACCACTACCTTGACCGGCTGAGAGGAAGGAACCTGGTCCAGTACCACGCCCTTGCTGCCAGCCAGCGTTCCGATGAGGGCCGTTTCACCGGTTTCGTCCCGCAGAGCCGTCAGCACAGGCCAGGCGGCCCGCAGCAGATGCCCGCCCCCAAGAGCCGCTTGCCCCAGCCCCAGCACCTTGCCGCTGATCCGGCAGGCCTTGCTGCTTTCGTCCCGGTCGAGATAGCCCCGCAAAAGCAAGGTCGTGGTGATGCGAAAAGCGGAGTTCTTCGGCATCTTCAAATGCTCGGCCAAGGCGGATACAGTCACCCCTTCCGGATGTGCCGCCAGGTGCTCCAGGACATCCAGGGTACGATCCAAAATGGGCACCCGGTAGCGGCTCAGAGCGGGGGCCATGACATCAGTTTTCGAAAGTTTCATGAGAGCGTGGCTGGCGCTGGATGCTGCGGCCAGGGAAAGAAAGCGTGACGAGAACACGATTTGTCATTTCAAACATGAGTTCAATAGACAACTTCAGTGCAACTGTCGCCGGCTGTTTCAAACCGCCCCGAAGCCTGGCTGGCCTCGCCACTGGAGGGCGCAGCCTCCGGCCCATGATCCAGCCAATCTCCCCGTTATGAAGAAGGCCCTTTTTCACAGCGGGCTGTTGCTCGCCCTGTCCGCTTTCGCTCTTGCCGCCCAGGACGTGCGCCACCTGAAGGCTGACTTGCTCATTGTAGGTGGCAATGAATCCGCCTGCGCAGCAGCGGTGCAGGCCGCGCGGCTGGGGGTGAAAAAGATTGTGCTCGTCAATGACATCCACTGGCTGGGCGGCCAGTTCAGCGCTGAAGGCGTGGGCTGTCTGGATGAGTGGACTACCGTGGGCGGGAGAAGGGTCAATTTCCCACGCAGCGGCCTTTTTCTCGAAATGGTGCAACGCATCCATGCCCATAACACCTCACGTTATGGCAAGGCCTCTCCTGGCAATGCGTACTGCGGCACGGAGACCATCGAACCCGCGGCAGCAGCGGCGCTTTTTGAAACGCTGCTCAAACCGCATGTCGAGACAGGAGTGCTGAAACTGGAACGCGGCTGGGAGCCGCTGCGGGTGGAAACCCAGGACAACACGGTAACAGGCGTAGAATTTCAGCCTGCCGGAGCTTCCCCCTCTCCTGACGGCAAATCGCAGCGTTTGAAAGTGACAGCACGCCTAACCATGGATGCTTCCGACTGGGGCGATGTCATCCGGCTCAGCGGTGCGGCGTATTCGGCCGGGCCGGATCTGCGCTCACGTTTTGGCGAACCCAGCGCACCGGAGGCTTATGATGAAGCCGGAAGGCAGGAAATGAATCCTCTGTCCTGGTGTGTGGTATTGCGTGAGTCGCCGGGGCAGAACAGCACAGTCCCCTCCCCTGCCACCTACGACCCGCGAACCTACAGCGCGCTGGATACGACCCGCCCCTGGGTGGACAGCGACATGAGCGAGGGCATCTACGCCCACACAGGCTGGAGCATCTATACCCACCGCCGCCTGGTGGACCGCTGGCACAACCGCCTGGCCCCCGGCACCGAAGCCACGTTCTTGAACTGGCCCGTCCAGGACTACCCGCTCTGCCAGCTTCCCCGGCATGTGACCGATGCTCTGGAGAAAACCGAACCGGGAGCCTCGCGGAAAAACATCGTGGATCTTTCCCCGGCCCAGCGACGGATTGTGTTCGCTGATGCCAAAGCCCACGCGCTGGGCATGCTTCACCATCTGCAGACCGTCGTGCACGACCGTGTCGGCGACTTCCCCCAGTCGTTCCGTTACATGAAACTCACGGACGAGTTCGGTACGGCAGACCGCCTGCCGCCCAAACCCTATGTGCGGGAAGGTCTGCGCCTGGAAGCCCTGGCGATGCTGAGCGAAACAGACATCCGCGCCGAAAGCCGCGAACCAAAATGGGCCCAAGTGCTGCCGCCCGATGCCGTGCTCGGCTTCCAGTTCAACATTGATTTCCACCCGACCCGCCGGCGTTATCTCACCGGTTCCGACGATGGTCCCTGGCACTATGTGCAAACCCCCAGCCGGGGCTGGCACACAGATACCGACCGGGCAGCATTTCCTCTGCGGGGCTTCGTCCCGGCGAAAACAAACGGATTGTTAGGCGCAGGCAAAAACATTGGCGTCAGCAGTGTGGTGCAGTCCGCCCTGCGTTTGCACAACCAGATGATGCTGGCGGGCCAGGCTTCCTCCACCCTGGCCTGGATGGCTCTGCGAGATGAAGTGTCTCCCCGCGAAATCGCAGGCTCCACCGCCCGCATGCGCGAAGTGCAAGCCATACTGGTGCGCGGACACGGAGGCCCGGGCGTGCTGATCTGGCCGTGGCAGGACCTGCGCCCGGACGACGCCTGCTTTGAAGCGGCCAACCTGCTGGCGGCGAGGCGGATCTGGGTGCCGGAGCGCGACAGTGTCCTGTTTCAACCCGAACGCCCCGTCACACGGCGCGAGCTGGCCTGCGCTCTGGCAAGGCTGATGCGCAGCCTGGCCGCTGCGCCCGAGTGGCCGGGAAATGTGACCCGGCCGCGCTACACGGACGTGCCCGCTGCTGCCCCTGACAGGCATTTGATCGAAGCCATGATCGCATGGGGTGACTTCGGACCACAGGAAGACCGTTTTCATCCCGATGAAAAGGTGACTTGGGGAACTTTGCACCGCTGGCTCACCGCTCTGCATCTGCCGGTCTCCCCCGGCATTGCCCAGGCAGACCGGAGCGGCTGGACTGCCACCCGCGCAGATACCGCCCGGCAACTCTGGCGCGCCTTGAGTCTGAGCCAGGAATGGCAGCCCGAAGGTCTGCAACTCCTCCAGCCTGACGGTGGCACACCGCCGGGACGCCTGGACATGCTTCCTCTCGACCAGGACAACAACAGCATGCCGGACCGGCTGGAACCACCTTCAGAACCCGCCCAATAGCAGCCTGAAAAGACAGCCCTGGCAAACGGCTCGTACGTTGAACCTTTTGCCCCAAAGGCGTTCAGATGATAGCAGCGTCCATGCACACCGTTCCCGTCACCTGCCCTACCTGCTTCGAGGAATTCGAAGTCCCGGCTCCGTACATCACGGAGGTGCCCTGCGATGTGGACTACGACTGCGAAGTGTGCTGCCGCCCCATGCGCATCTCCTTTGACGAAGAAGATGGGGAGGTGGTCGGCTGGGCCTACGGCCTGAACGAGTGACGGAAGCAAAGTCCCCAAAGACCCAGTCAGTCCACCAGTTCAAAGATCCCTTCGATCTCCACGGCAATGTTGCCGGGCAGGGAGCCCATGCCCACGGCACTGCGCGCGCCGATGCCGTTCTCGTCACCCCAGACTTGGGCAAAGAGTTCGCTGCACCCGTTGATGACCTTGGGATGGTCGGTGAACTCAGGCGTGGAGTTCACCATGCCCAGCAGTTTGATCA
>DASWXG010000671.1:0-8181 GCA_036405615.1 Prosthecobacter sp.
ACCAATGTAGTTCTGGATGCCGTTGCGAAGGCGGCGGATGTCCTGGCCGGATTTTTCAATCATCGGCTCGATGGCGGACATCAGGCGCTCGCGGGGATTCGTGCCGTTCAGATCCTTCGCATTGAGGCGGGTGGTGGTGGCCCCGAAGAAGGAGGCCATTTCATAGAACTGCTTCTGCGTCCACTCGGCGAAGGGGTGGTCATGGCACTGGGCGCAGGCCACGTCCGTCCCCAGGAACACCGTCAGGGTGTTGGCCAGGTTGTCCAGCGGCATGCCGGCGTCGCGCAGGAGGTAACCCGCGGCGCCGTTGTAGGAGCCATCTTCTTTGCGGTCCCACATCTTGCCGGTGGCGGTGATCATCTGATACACCGTTTTGTCCCACTTTTCGTTCTTGGCGATCTGGTCCTTGAACCAGTTGATGTAAGGAGTGCCGCGGACGTTGTCCTGTTCGAAGTTGTCCTTGATGCGCAGCATCTCGGCAAAGTAGTTGAACAGGTGGGTCTTGTAGCCGTCGGACTCCAGCAGCATGTCAATCAGCTTGGCACGCTTCTTGGGATCGCTGTCCTTGATGAAATTGCTGGCCTCGTCGTAGTTCGGGATACGGCCTGCGATGTCCAGGTAAACACGGCGGACGAACTGTTCGTCATTCGCCATGGGGTTGAAGTTCTTGATCGGAGCCTTGCCGGCGGCTTCGCGCGTCGGGTTGGCTTTGATCAGGCCGCCGGCCACCAGCTGGTCGATCTTCTGGGCGGCCTGGGCCACCGTTGCGTTCGCCAACATCTGAGGTGCTGCGGCAGTCTCCGCAGGAGCGGCTGCCTGGGAGCTTTTCGCGATGGCCTGATCGTCAGCCGACAGGCGGGTCAGCGGAAAGCGGTGCTGGGCACCATCGCCCGTCTGAAGGACGATGAGGTCACCTTCAATTTGCACGAAGGTGGCAGTGACCTGACGGCCCTCGACGTCGGTCCAGGTGCGAAGTTCCGCGGCGACGGAACTGCCCCCCAGACCGGCAAGCAGAAGGCCGGCGAGCATGGATTTGGTGGCTTTCATAGGTGGTGGATGCAGAGTGGGAAAATGAACTCTGTGGCAAAAACGCGCCACACGGTGCCGAATTAGGCTTTTGAGGCAAAATTTATGACTTTTTGCGCTCTGCTGCGCCTCGTAGTGCCCTCTGGACGCAAAAATGCCGCACCTTTGACGGGTGCGGCATCTCTAGAACCTTAAAAAGGCTCGGCAAAAGCCTTACTTGACCAATTCGCAGGTGACGGCCGCGCTCTTGTCCATTTCGCCCAACACGACAGCACCTGTGCCGACTTTGAGGGCTTTTTTGGCCTGCTTGGCGTCCACGATGGCCACCCAGCCGATACCCATGTTGAAGGTGTCCCAGGCGTCATTCTGATCGGCGTGGCGAAGAACCTTCTGAACCACGTCATTCTTCCAGAAGGGAACCTTCAGGTGGCAGCCAAAGCCGCGCTTGGTGAAAATACGGCCCAGGTTTTCCACCAGACCGCCACCGGTGATGTGGGCCATGGCAGCAGGCTTGATCTTGGCCTTTTTCAGGCCCCAGCACTGCTCATGATACAGCAGGGTGGGTGTCAGGAGCTGGGCAGCCTCCTTCTTGCTGAGCTTGATGCTTTCCTTTTCCAGGATGCGGCGCACCAGACTGAAACCGTTGGCGTGGAAGCCTGCGCTGGGCCAGCCAATGAGAACGTCACCTTCTTTGATCTCGGCCGGATTCAGCACGTCTTTCTTTTCGGCTGCTCCAATGGCAAAGCCGGAGAGTTCGACCATGCCTTCCAGCACCGCGCCAGGCATTTCAGCCGTTTCGCCGCCTGCGAGGATGCAATTGCAGGCCTGCAGATACTCAGACATCCCGGCAATGATGCGGGCGAGCTGTTTCTTCTCAATGCGGTTTACGCCCACGTAGTCCAGAAACAGGATGGGGTCGGCTCCGCAGGTGAGCACGTCATTGACGTTCATGGCCACCAGGTCTTTGCCCGCGTTTTCAAGAAGGTCGTATTTGAGCAGCAGTTCCAGCTTGGTACCCACGCCGTCGCAGCCGGTGAAGATCATCGGCTCCTTGTATTTGCTGAGGTCGTAGCCTGCTGCAAAGAGACCGAAGGCATTGGCCAGCTTGCGCTTCTTCTGGGTGGCCTTCACCAGCGCGCCGATGTCGTCCACGAAGGATGCTGCTTCATGGATGTCAACGCCGGCCTGTTTGTAAGTATGCTTGGACATGGGAGAGGAGTCTGGGGCGCAATTCCGCCGCCGGAAACGGGGAGAGTGCCTCGGGACGGGCCGGATGCAAGTCCGGGGTGCGGGCAATCCCATTTCGCGGAGCGGAGACCGCCCGGTTGGCGGCAGCCGATTTATTCTTATTCTGGCCGGGTTGCCTGGGCAGACCGGCCGTCGTGCGGGGTATCCGGCCGCCTTGATTCACTTAGCCCAGCTAAAGCGGGACCTTACCCTGCCAGACCGGGCAAAAGCCTCCCGTTTTCCCTTCCTCAGGTTTTTGCAACGGGCCATTGCATCATCCCTGCTGCGTAGGTGTCCCCTTGCAGCAGCCATTTCCCGCTGCAAATCCTGAAATCTTTCGCCCATCTGATCTGCGGCCCTTGAACGCCACCCGTTTCAGCCAATGGGGCCCGAAAGGCCTCCCCTGGCCAAGGGAGCCACGCTGTAGCGTCCTGCCCTGTGGAGGAGTGCCCTCGCACCTTGTCAGGCGGATGAAAAAGACCGTGGAGGGGTTATACCAATCCCCGGGCCAGAAAGGCTTTGTTAGCAGCAACCATGGAACTGCTAAACATCGTCTCCTTGAAGTCCCTCATGTGCGCAGGTCTGCTGGCCAGCATTGTACCCAGCGGCTGCCAACAGCACAAGGAGGAAGCTCACGAAGCAGAAAAATCAAAGCTGGTCGTCACGCGACCGCTGAAACGGGACACCGTCGTCAAACGCGATTATGTCTGCCAGATCCGCTCCTGTCAGAACATTGAAGTACGGGCGCTGGAGCGCGGCTACCTCCAGTCCACCTTTGTCAAAGAGGGACAGCTGGTGAAAGCGGGCGATCCCATGTTCAAAATCCAGCCCCTGGTCTACCAGGCTGAACTGAAACGCGCGGAGGCCGAGTCCCAGGTGGTCAGGGTGGAGTATGACAACACAAAACGGCTGGCCGACAGCAAGGTGGTCTCCGACACGGAACTCGCCATCGCAAAGGCCAAGCTGGAGAAAACCCTGGCTGAGGTGAACCTGGCCCAGACGCACCTCGGGTTCACCGACATCAAGGCACCCTTTCCCGGGCTGATGGACCGTTTGCATGTGCGGCAGGGCAGTCTTGTGGATGAAGGGGAACTGCTGACCACACTTTCGGACAACAGCGAGATGTGGGTCTACTTCAATGTGCCGGAGGCCGAGTACCTCGAATACGCCTCACAGGACCAGGCCGATGAGCGCAAGAGCGTCAGCCTGGTGATGGCGAACGGTGAGATCTTCAAGGAGAAGGGCCGGGTCAATGTCATCGAAGCGGAGTTCAACAACGAGACCGGCACCATTCCGTTCCGCGCAGACTTTCCGAATCCCAACGGCCTTCTCAGGCATGGCGGGACAGGCAACATCGAGATGCAAAAGCTGGTCAAAGGCGCGATTCTGGTGCCGCAGAAAGCCACGTTCGAAGTGTTGGATCACCACTATGTTTTCCTGGTGGGGAAGGATGGTGTGCTGACACAGCAACGCATCCACATCAGCGAGGAAGTTGAAGACCTTTTCATCGTCAGCAAAGGCCTGACCCAGGATGACCAGATCGTGATCGAAGGCCTGCAGCAGGCCAAAAGCGGCGAGAAGGCCGAGTATGAATTCGAAGAGCCGGAGGAGGCCTTCAAACACCTGAAACTGCGGGCTGAATAACACGGGAAAATCCGACCATGTTTACCAAGATCCTCCACAGACCGGCCCTGGCCATTGTTATCTCGCTGCTCATCCTGTTCCTGGGCGGCCTCTCCATCGTCACACTGCCCATCTCCCAGTTTCCTGATGTGGCACCGGTGGTGGTGATGGTGACGCTCGACTACCCGGGTGCGAGCGCCAAGGTCCTCGAAGAGTCATGCCTCATTCCGCTGGAGCGCTCCATCAACGGCGTGCCTAACATGAAGTACATGACTTCGGATGCCACGAGCGCAGGCGAGGCGACGATCCAGGTGATCTTCAACATGGGCACCGACCCGAACCAGGCGACGGTGAACGTGATGAACCGCGTCAACCAGGTGATGAGCCGCCTCCCCCCGCTGGTGCAGCGCGAGGGTGTTGTGGTGAACAACCTGTCGCCAAACATGCTGATGTACGTGAACCTGTACAGTACGGACAAGAACGCAGACATGCAGTTCCTGTTCAACTACGGTTACATCAACCTTATCCCGGAACTGAGCCGCATCCCCGGCGTTGGCTCGGCCAAAATCCTGGGCACACGCCAGTATGCCATGCGTGTCTGGCTGAAGCCGGACCGCATGCGGGCCTACAACATCTCCACGGAGAAAGTGATGGAAGCTCTGGCGGAGCAAAGCGTCATTGGATCGCCCGGACGGCTTGGGCGTGCGGACAGCAAGACTTCGCAGGCGCTGGAGTATGTGCTCACCTACTCAGGCAGGTTCAACGATGTGGAGCAGTATGAAAATGTCATCCTGCGGTCCACCAAAGAAGGGGAACTGCTGCGCCTGAAGGATGTGGCCACGGTGGAGCTGGGAAGCGAGTTTTACGATCTCTATTCCGATCTCGATGGCAGCCCTTCCGCCGCCATCGTGATCAAGCAGAGCTTCGGCAGCAACGCTCATGATGTGATCAAGCAGATCAAGGCCAAGCTGGCGGAGTTCAAGGTGAAGTCCTTCCCGTCCGGCATGGACTACAAGATCAGCTATGACGTCTCCAGCTTCCTGGACGCCTCGATCGAGAAGGTGCTGCATACACTGGCGGAGGCATTCATCTTGGTGGCCATCGTTGTGTTTGTGTTCTTGGGAGACTGGCGCTCCACGCTCATCCCGACGCTGGCTGTGCCTGTCTCGCTCGTGGGGGCTTTCTTCCTGATGCAGTGTTTTGGTGTCACGATCAACCTCATCACCCTCTTTGCCCTGGTGCTGGCCATCGGTATCGTGGTGGACAATGCCATCGTCGTCGTGGAGGCCGTGCATGCGAAGATGCATGGGAAGGAGAACATGTCCCCCTATGCGGCGACAAAGATGGTGCTCCACGAAATCGCCGGGGTCATCATCGCCATCACGCTGGTGATGACGGCCGTTTTCGTGCCAGTCACCTTCATGCCCGGTCCGGTGGGTGTTTTCTACCGGCAGTTCTCCATCACCATGGCGGTGGCCATCGTCCTTTCCGGTGTGATGGCGCTCACCCTCGCTCCTGTTCTGTGCGCGATGATCCTGAAGAAACCCGACCACGGTCATCACAAGCGGCGCGGGCCGATTGCCCTGCTGCTCGATCTCTTCAACCGTGTTTTCGACAGGATCACGGACATGTATGAGTCCCTGCTCAAAAGGATCGCTCATCGCTGGCTGTTGACACTCGTTGTGCTCGCGGCCTCAGGCGCTGCGGTTTACTTCATCAACCAGGAACTGCCGTCCGGCTTCATTCCCGCAGAAGACCAGGGCATGATCTACGCCATTCTGCAGACACCTCCGGGTTCCACGCTGGAGCGCACGTATGCCAAGTCCACGGAACTGCAAAAGATTGCGAAGTCCATCGAGGGGGTTGAATCCGTCTCGACTCTGGCAGGCTACGAAGTGCTCACCGAAGGCCGCGGTTCCAACGCCGGAACCTGCTTGATCAACCTCAAGAGCTGGTCGGAACGCAAGCTCACCGCGCCGCAAATCATCGCGGAGCTGGAAGAGAAGTGCAAAGAGATCTCTGGCGCTCAGCTCGAGTTCTACGAGCCTCCGGCAGTGCCCGGTTATGGTGCGGCGGGCGGCTTCTCCCTGCGCCTGCTGGACAAGAGCAACACAGGTGACTACGACCGCCTGCAGGTAGTGAACCGCGAATTCATGGAGGCTTTGCACAAGCGCAAGGAACTGCGCGGCCTGTTCACCTTCTTCAGCGCCAGCTATCCTCAGCAGGAGATCATCATTGATAACAAGGTGGCCATGCAGAAGGGGGTCTCCATCGGCAAGGCGATGGACAACCTCGGCATCCTCATCGGCAGCACGTATGAGCAAGGCTTCATCAAGTTTGGCCAGTTCTTCAAACTCTATGTCCAGGCCGATCCCAAGTACCGCCGGATGCCCAAGGATCTTGATGACCTGTATGTGGCTAACGAAAAGGGTGAAATGGTCCCCTACTCGGCCTTCATGAAGCTTGTGCCCAAACAGGGACTCAATGAAATCACCCGCTACAACGCCTATCCTGCCCCGTCCATTCAGGGCGCACCAGCGGAAGGCTACAGCAGCGGCGATGCCATCAAGGCGATCCAGGAAGTGGCCGCGCAAACGCTGCCCAGAGGTTACGACATCGGCTGGGCAGGCCTGTCCTTTGACGAGGTGGGGCGCGGCAACGAAGCGATCTACATCTTTGTCATCGTTCTGATGTTCGTGTACCTGGTGCTCGTGGGCCAGTATGAGAGCTTCATGCTGCCCCTGGCGGTGATTCTGTCGCTGCCTGTCGGCGTCATGGGCTCCTTCCTGCTGCTGAAAGCCATGGGTCTGGACAATGACATTTATGCTCAGGTCGGCCTCATCATGCTCGTGGGCCTGTTGGGTAAAAATGCCATCCTCATTGTGGAGTTTGCGGCGCAGCGGCACCACGAGGGACTGTCCATCTTTGAGGCGGCTGTTGAAGGGGCCAAGGTCCGTCTCCGCCCCATTTTGATGACCTCGTTTGCCTTCATTGCAGGCATGATCCCGCTGCTGCGGGCCCAGGGAGCGGGCGCCATCGCCAACAGGACCATCGGTGCCTCCGCGGCTGGCGGCATGCTGCTGGGCACCGTCATGGGGCTGCTCGTCATCCCCGGCCTGTACTACATCTTCGCCAAGCTCTCCGACCGCGGAAAACTCCTTCCGGATGAGCACGACACACCGCTGAGCGAACTCCCCGAGTACCACTGATCTGCGACCATGAAAAACGTGAAGACCACTCTTCAATCCCTAGGTACCCTTTGCCTGCTGGCCCTTGTGCCAGGCTGTGTCACCCAACGCCCTGACCTGCCCTCCAGCGAACCGCCGCTGCCTGCCAAGTTTTCAGAGTCCGGCAGCAGCACCAGCCCCAGCACCGCAACGCTAAGCTGGCGTGAATACTTCAAGGACCCCAACCTGGCTTCACTCATCGGAACAGCGTTGGAGAATAACCAGGAGTTAAACATTCTCCTGCAGGAGATCTCCGTTTCCAAAAGCGAGGTGCTGGAACGCAAAGGCGCGCTCTTCCCCTTTATCACCCTCGGGACCCGGGCCGGACTGGAAAAGGTGGGCCGCTACACCCGCGACGGCGCCGTCGAGGACAACCTGGAGATCAAAGACGGCAAGGAATTCCCCGAACCCCTGTCCGACTTTGGTGTCGTGGCCGACTTTGACTGGGAGGTGGACATCTGGAAAAAGCTGCGCAACGAACGCGATGCTGCCGTGCAGCGTTATCTCGCCACCCAGGAGGGCAGGGACTTCATGATGACTCACATCATCGCCGAGATCGCCCAGTCCTACTATGAACTGCTGGCGCTGGACAACCAGCTGTCCATTCTGCAACGCACCGTGGGCATCCAGCAGGATGCGCTGCAGGCTGTGAAGCTGCAAAAGGACGCCGCCAAAGTCACCGAGCTGGCGGTGCGCCGGTTCGAGGCCGAAGTGCTGAAAAACCAGAGCCATCTCTACGAGATCAAACAGCAGATCACCGTCACTGAAAACCGGCTCAACTATCTGGCTGGCCGCTACCCGCAGCCGGTCAAACGGAACTCAGCCAATTTTGAAAACCTGCGCATGCAGAGCATACACGCCGGTTTGCCCACCGAGCTGCTGCGCAACCGGCCCGATGTGCGCCAGGCCGAGCTGCAACTGGTGGCCGCCGGGCTGGATGTGAAAGCGGCCGGGGCGCGCTTTTACCCGGCACTGAACATCACGGCAGCTCTGGGCCTGCAATCCTTCAGCCTGGACCACACCCTCTTCACCACGCCAGAATCCCTTCTCTATGGTGTGGCGGCGAACATGGTGGCTC
>DASWXG010000672.1:0-6995 GCA_036405615.1 Prosthecobacter sp.
CGTGAGCCAAACTCACGGGGCTTTTTCTTGCAGCAGGTGGATGCTGTGTCCTTTATCGCTCGGATTCCCATCGTAGTTCGCAAAGCCCGCCTCCGTCAGGCCGTCGAGAGAAGCGTGGCACCCCTGCCCGCATCCCCCACCTGCGCGGCTTTGCGCCCTTGTTAAAGAAGCGCACAAGAATGTGCGCACTCCTCTCTCCACGCCTTCGGACTCACCCCGATCTCCGCCATCCAAGGACCCAGCGTTGTCCGGCCCCCCAACGGGGTTCCGCATCCTAACCAAGGGTTGCTCCGCAGCGGCTACCCTGGAATACCCGGACCCTCTCGTTCGATCAAACATGAACCCCAACCGGGTTCCGGATCTCTCCCCTCCCCTGGCTTGTCGCGGCCTCCTTTATTTCCCCAACTCCTTCTGAACCGCCGCCTCGATCTCGCCTCCCTCAGGCTCGGCATCCGAGCCGTACCGGGCGATCACCTTCCCGTCCTTGCCCAGAAGAAACTTTTCAAAGTTCCATTTCACCTCACCATCCTTCGTCAGCACCGCAAACAAAGGATGCTGTTCGGCACCTTTGATGGACACCTTGGCGAACATGGGAAAAGTCACGTTGTACCGGCTGGTGCAGAAGGTCTGAATCTCCGACTCCGAACCCGGCTCCTGGCCGCCAAAATCATTGCAGGGAAAGCCGAGCACCACCAAACCGTCCTTTTCATGCTTTTGGTAAAGCGACTGAAGGCCGGCATACTGGCTGGTGTAGCCGCACTCTGACGCCACGTTCACTATGAGAACAGCCTTGCCCTGATAAGCCTTCAACGAGGTATCTTTGCCATCAATGGTCTTGAGCGGAATGTCCTGGAGGTCGGCAGCGGTGAGGGTGGTGGCGATCATGGCGAAGAGAGCGAGCAAGGTTTTCATGGAAGGATGGGCAATGAACGGACGCTCACGCCCGGTTCCAGCATCTTTAGCCCATTTTAACCTGTACGTCTCACTCGGCGACCGCCATCTCGCCAATCTGCGGACGTTTGATCACCTCCAGATCAGGAACCCCGTCGAACCAGCTGCGCCAGCCTTCGGTCAGTTCCAGCCAGGCCCATGATGCCAGCATGGGAAACAGCAGCAGCATGTTGCTGCGCTTCAGCATGAACCCAGGAATCAGGCAACGGCGGGCTTTGTTGGTCTTGCCCAGTCGTCCTTCACTGCGGCGGCGGCGGGCCACTTGCGCAAAGCGCCGGTTGTAGGTGCGCATCAGGCCGGCAAACAGCCGCCCCGTGGGTGGGGAAAACGGCGGGGCTAAGAGGGCCTCTTCACCGTAGTGGAACGGCACCTCCACCACCCCCCAGTAATACAGGCCCAGGTCCAGACGGAAGGCCAGGCTCATCAGGTCAAACTCGCCCATGTACTCATACTTGTCTTTGTACACAGACTCAAACCAGCGCCGGTGGCTGACGCTGAAATCGCGGTTGTATTTCACAATCCGCTCCACCATCGGCTTGCCCCGCCGCTGCTCGGTGATGAGGTTCGCCGCGCTGCTGGTGGTAAAAGAAATCCAGTCCATGCCCGGGCTGTAAAAGGGATCCATAAAGGCAGCGGCATCCCCCACCAGCACAAACCCGTCTCCGGCGAATTGCGTGCTGTAGTAGGCCAGGTTACGACGCAGGTGGACATCTTCCTCCTGGTACTCGGCATTCTCCAGGATCTCCCGGGCCGCGGGATGCTTCATGAGGAAGGCTTTCAGACGGTCGCCCACCTTGCCGCCATCATGGGGGAACTCCACCAGCCGCTGGTCGAAAACAATGCCGACACTGACATCCCCGCCCTTCAGCGGAATCCACCAGCTCCACCACCCGTCGCCGATGATGTGGTTGGTCGCTGTATTGCGAATGCCGTAAACGGCACGGGACCACTCCGGATACTTCAGGGCCAGCTCCCGGCTGTCCCAGTCCTTCACCCCTTTCCAGCGCGACCAGACCGCCGCCGTGGGGTGTTCTGTGTTGCTCTTCCACCAGCCGTTTTTCCGGGCCAGAGTCGCCGCGAGTCCCGAGGCATCCACAATCCAGCGCGCTTGCAGCGTCCGTGTCTCCCCCTCATGCTTCACATCCAGCGTCTGCATGCCGCCGCTCTGAAGCTGCACATTCGAGACCGTCGCCGGGCGGATCAGTTCCGCGCCCGCCAGCACGGCGCGGCGCAGCACCTCCTCATCAAAGGTGGACCGGTCTAACTGGAAGGAAGGAATCCGCGAAAGATACTTCGCCCCCAGCTCGCTCGCTTCAGAGACGTTGTTCACCTCGTCATTTTTGAACCAGAACCGCAGCCCCTGCTTCACCAGATGGTTCTCATTCAGGTAGTGCATCAGCCCCAGCACCCGCCCCATAAAGAAGGCGCTCACCTCCACTGTGGCCTCACCCACACGCCGGGTGAGGCGCGCAGATTTCTCCACGATCAGCAGGCGGAGGCCCGGGTTGTGCCGCAGCAGCAGCGTAGCGGTGGCAGCGCCGGAAAGCGCCCCGCCAATGACAATGACATCGTAAGTCGAGGTTGCGGACGAAGTTTCCGCAGATTCTGAATTCATGGGCAAGGTTCGGGAAAACCTGAGACGTGACAAAGGAAGGTTAGGCGCGGGCCGGAGACCGGCCCGGTGCCAGTGCAGGCTGCCGCTGGCCAAACAGCGTCAGCAGAGGTCCCGTGAGCGCGGTCGTTACCAGGGCCATGATGACCAGCATGGCAAAGATGCGCGGCGACAGAATGCCGAGGTCGTAGCCAATGTTCAGCGCGATGAGCTCCATCAGACCGCGTGTGTTCATCAAAGCTCCCAGTTGCAGGGATTCACGCCAGTTCATGCCGGTCATGCGGGCAGTGACAGCACTGCCGCCCAGCTTGCCCAGGGTCGCCACCGAAATGATGATGAGGCACAGCGCCCAGCCCTGAAAATCGTTTAAGAGGCCAATCTGGGTGCGCAGCCCGGTGAAAACAAAAAACAGCGGCAGCAGCAACACCGAGCTGAAGTTCTCAATGCGCACCGCCAGCTTGTGCCGGAAGCCGTGCGCATCCGGCATGATGGCCCCGGCGAGAAACGCCCCAAACAACGCGTGAATACCGATGACCTCAGTGAAGAGGGATGACGCCACCACCACGCAGATGATGGTCGCCAGCGTTCCCTTGGAGGGCTCCTCGGCCGCCAGACGGCGGTCGCCCAGCATGGCGGGCAGCAGGCGTTTTACACCCAGGACCATCAGCGCGATGAACACCCCCACCACGAGCAGGTTCAAGGCCGAACCGCCCAGACTGGTCGCCTGCACGATCGCCACCACAAAGGCCAGAATGCTCCACGCCGTCACATCATCCACCGCTGCGCAGGTGATCGCCGTACTGCCCAGAGACGTCTTGGTCATGCCGCGCTCCTGGAGGATGCGAGCCAGCACCGGAAAGGCTGTGATGCTCATGGAAATGCCCATAAAGAGAGCAAAGGCCAGGAAGGAAGCGCCCGTGGCCGCGAGACTGGTGTAGAGGAAATAGGCCAGCACCACCCCTAACAAATAAGGAAACACAATGCTGGCATGGCTGACCAGCACGGCCGTGTGGGCCTTCTGTTTCACATGGCTCACATTCAGCTCCATGCCCACGGTGAACATGAACAGACACACGCCGATCTGGCTGAGCAGTTTCAGCGTTCCCAAGGACGTGGCCGGGAACACAAACTGAAAGGCATCAGGTGCCAGCAAACCGAAGAGTGAAGGCCCGAGCAGGATGCCCGCAGCCATCTCCCCCACCACCGCAGGCTGGCCCAGGCGCGAGAAGAGCTTTCCTGCAAGCCGGGAGGCTGCAATGATGACGATCAGCTGCAGGAACAACTGCCCCAGCGGGCTGTTGAAATGATGCTTCATCGCCTCCGTCATGGCATCCAGGGCCGATGACGAAGCACCGTGCGGCGCCGTCGCAGCCACAGCAGCCCCCGTTTTGGGCGCAACGCCCGTCGCCGCAGGCATGGGCAGGGCGCTGCCCATTTTCAGCACGCCGAAGATCGGAGCGATCACAAAGGTGATGATGACAATGTAAAGGATCGAAGTCCGTTTCATGAGCGGCTGAAGCAAAGGTTCAAACAGCCGCCGCCACCTCGGCGCGGAATTCCGCCACGGTCGTGGGTTCCCCCAAAGGCAGGTCTTCCGGCAGCGGCACGATCTCGCGGATCTGGTTCCACAGCACGGTGTAGTCTTTGTTCACGTCCCCGCTGAGGCAGTCCGTCACCGCGCCGCCGGCATCCGGATGGTTGCGGATCAGTTTGCCAAAGCTGAAGTCAGGGTTGTAGAAGGCATAGACCAGCTTGCGCATGTTCTCCACGCCCTGGCGGAGCTGCCGCGCATACTCAGCAAAACGGCCCGGACTGAGATCGCCCTCCTTCAGTCCCTTGCTGACCTCTTCACCGGCCAGCACGCCGCTCTTCATGGCAAACATGAGCCCGCTGCTGAACACCGGGTCCAGGAAGGCGAAAGCATCGCCCACCAGGAGCAGGCCTTCGCTGCCACAGTGCCGGGCGTGGTGGCTGTATTCGCTGGTGATGAAATAGCTGCCCACCTGCTCGCCATGAGAGAGGGATTCTTTGATCCACAGATTCTCCTCCACCTCGCGCTTGAAGATCAGCTCCGGGCTCTTCACGCCATCTCGTGACAGATATTTGCCCTCGGCCACCACGCCCACGCTGACCATGTCATTGTGCTGCGGGATGTGCCAGAACCAGCCCTTGTCCTTCACAAAGGCCACCGTGGTCTGGCCTTCATCCACGCCCGCCTCGCGGCGGGATCCCTTGTAGTAAGTCCACACGGCCACCTTGTTCAGATAAGGGTCACGCACACGCCAGCCGTTGCGCACCGTGGTAAAGGCTTCCTTGCCGGTGCAGTCCAGCGTGATCTTTGCATGGTGATGCGTCACCGTGCCGTCCTTATGCTCGGACCGCACTCCAACCACACGGCCCAGGTCATCGCGCAGCAGTTCCAGCACTTTGGTTTCCTCGTGCACCTCCACGCCTTTTTCGCGGGCGTTGTCCAGAAGGATCTGGTCGAACTCGGAGCGCAACACCTGCCAGGTTTCCGCCACTGTCTCTCGGTCATAGCGGTTAAAGAAATAGAACGGCTGGCTGGTGCGACCGTGCGGCGGCACAAAGCAGACGCTGTATTTCTTCACAAAGTTCGACTGCTTCATGCGCGGGATCAGCCCCAGCCGCTCCAGCGGAAAATAGGTGAACGGGATGAGCGACTCGCCAATGTGATAGCGGGGGAACTTCTCGCGCTCCAACAACAGAACGCGATGTCCTGCTTCAGCCAGAATGGCCGACGACGTGGCCCCGGCCGGGCCTCCTCCAATCACGATGACATCATGGGTCGTGCTCATGGAACCCACGTAAACTCAAGATTAATCATGCCCAAAATACACTTTTAGCATGAATACAATGCCGTATCGGCATGACAAAAAGCTAACCAACTGTCATCTTTGATTGCGCAAAGAAACAAGATGCGGAAGTTTTTTTCATTCCTGCTCCTTGCCGATCATGCCTGCCGATTCCCCTTCCTCCGCCAACACTTCCTGGGATGTCATCATCATCGGCGGAGGTCCCGCCGGGTCCACAGCAGCGACCACGCTTGCCCAGGCAGGGCGCCGCGTGCTGGTCCTGGAAAAGGAAAAGTTCCCCCGCTTCCACGTCGGCGAATCCCTGTTGCCGTATAACCAAAGGATCTTCAACGAACTCGGTGTTGCAGCCAAACTCAAGGAGGCCGGTTTCATGGTGAAGCGCGGTGCTCAGTTCATCATGGGCAATGACTCACGCGGCACCCGGCTGGACTTCACCCAGGGTTCCTTCACGGAGTATCCGCAATCCATCCAGGTGGAGCGCTCCAAGTTCGACGACCTTCTCCTGAAACATTCCCGCGAATGCGGGGCCGTGGTGCAGGACGGCTGTCTGGTGTTGGAAAACAAAGTCCATGCAGACCACGTCACCATCCGTTACCTCCAGGAAGACGGCACCGAGGCCGAAGCCACCGCCCGCTTCATGATGGATGCCAGCGGCCTGTCCAACTTCACCGGCACTCGCGAGGGCCTGCGTGAGTATTACTCCGGCCACAAAAAGATCGCCATCTTCGGGCATCACGAAAACCTGGACATGCCCAAGGGAGAGGAGAAGGGCGACATCCTCATCATCCGCCGGGAAAACTCCTGGTTCTGGATGATTCCCCTGGAAGACAACAAGACCAGCGTGGGCCTGGTGCTGGACCAGGGCGACTTCAAGGCTCTGGGCAAAACCAAAGACGAAGTCTATGCAGATGCCATTGCCAGTACACCCGCTGTTAACAAAAGGTTTGTCAATGGAGTGCCGCTGACACCCCTGCACATCGTCACCGATTTTTCCTACCGCAATGACAAACTGGTGTCTCCGCGTATCGTCCGCATCGGCGATGCCTCCGGCTTCATCGACCCCATCTTTTCCAGCGGTGTGCTTCTGGCCATGACCAGCGGCCAGCAGGGTGCCCAGGCTGTGCATGAAGCCCTGGACACAGGCAGGGCCGTGACGCCCGGGCTGCTGAAGTATGAGAAGGACAACCGCAACCGCATCGCCCAGTATTGGGAGTTCATCGAGAACTTCTACAAGCTGCACTTTGCCCAGCTCTTTTTCCAGCCACACCCTCGCCTGCGCATGACCTGCGCCATCAACTGCGTTCTCGCCGGTCGCACAAAACTGTCCTTTGCCGCCTGGTGGAGGCTGCGCGTGTTCTTCTTCCTCGCCTGGCTGAACAAGCACATTCCGGTGACGCCGCGCATTGACGTGAACTGAAAAACCCAAGCAGCCGGGACAGCCAGGGCTGAAAATGCCAAGGTTTGTGAAGCAATGATGCCCCCTCAACGAGGCCTGCCGTCTGTACCAGGACAAGGCTTTGAGTTCACACGGCCACACGTCCGCCCCATGCCCATAGCGCTGACGGATAGGAATCAACATGGATTAAATCTGAGTGACC
>DASWXG010000673.1:0-4511 GCA_036405615.1 Prosthecobacter sp.
CCAGCGGCATGGGCTGATTCGGGTCATACTTCAGCTTGCGGCGATCCTCTTCGCTCATCTTCAGAGAGGCCTTGCCCTGCCAGTTTTGCCAGAAGGTGGCAAAATCCTCGCCCTCCGCTTTGCGCACTTTGTCATCCACACGGCCTTTCGACTCTCTCATGCCGCAGCCGTAGTGCATGACCAGCACACTCTGGCGGGCGACCTTGTCGAGTTCCTTCACCACAGCGGGCAGATAGCCGGTCATGGAACGCGAAACATCAATGACCACCGCGATCTTCCTCGTGTCCTTCATCTGCATGCCAAACATGGTAATCGGCTGGAACACCATCCCAGGCATGCTGCCGCGGCCAATGCCCGTGCCGCTCCCGGCTCCAAAACCGGCGGAGGAAAGGCCCAGGCCTTTGCCAAAAGAACCGCTGCCCAGCATCGTAGAAGCGTCGGGGAGATCCAGCAGTTCAGCAGGTGCATTCGGCAGGGTGATTCCTGAATTCAGGCTGGTGGATACCAGGCGCTGCTTGGGCAGGTTTTGCTGCATCCGCGTACGCCGCTTCTGCTGCACCTTGTGCTCCAGGGCTTGCGAGGCCTCAGCACCACCTTTGGTGCCGCCACCGGGCAGGAAATCAACTTGTTCAGGCTTCGCAGCCACGCTCATGACCACCAGGCCCGCCACCACCAGAATGGCCACGTGAATCCCCACAGAAAGCAGCAGCGGGCCACCACCAATTCTCTGCCACAACGCCTTGAGCGGATGCTGCTTTTTGACCGGGGCCGGTTCAACAGCAGGGGCGGGCGCCGGGGCGTATGGGTCGGTGTTAAAAGAAGACTGTTCCTCAACCTCGTTCCATCCTGCCTCCGGGGGGAAAGACATGGACTGATCACTCATCTGCCCACGCTAGGCCGGTGAACACTGCCGGTAAAAAACCCCTTGGCAACGAATCCGCCACGTAACGGAAGGGCCAGCCAAATCCTGCTGCAAGGGGTTCCTGCGCCTCAGCGCAGGTTCACTGCGCCGCCATCAATGGGGTAGGAACTGCCCGTGATGAAACCGGCCTCGTCGCTGCACAGGTAAAGGGCCAGCGCGGCCACCTCATCCGGCTTCGCCATGCGGCCGATCGGCTGGGCCTCGCTCAGCTTCTGGAACATTTCTGCCTCCTGCCCGGGGTAGGTCTTGGCCAGATAACCATCCACAAAAGGCGTGTGCACCCGGGCCGGGCTGATGCAGTTGCAGCGGATGCCTTGTTTGATGAAGTCTTTGGCGATGGAGTAGGTCATCATCAGCACCGCGCCCTTCGTCATGGAATAGGCAAAGCGGTCCGCCAGCCCCATCTGGGCGGCGATGGAGCACATGTTCAGCACCACGCCACCACCCTGGGTCACCATTTTTTCCACGGCGGCCTGGGCACAGTTGTACACGCCTTTGATGTTGATCTGATACAGCCGGTCCATGTCCGCCTGTGCGGTGGAAAGCACGGTGCCGATGTGGGCAATGCCGGCATTGTTCACCAGAATGTCGACGCGCGGGTTGCGGGTGCAAATCTCCTCAAACACCGCCTTCACGGCCGCCTGGTCGCCTACATCGCAGGCATGAGCACGGGCGCTGCCCCCGGCGGCGGCAATCTGGTCCGCCGTCGCCTGGGCGGCTTCCAGTTTCAGGTCCAAAACCTCCACATGAGCCCCCTGTTTGGCGAAAAGGAGGGCGATGGCCTGGCCGATGCCTGAACCGGCTCCGGTGATGACTGCGGATTTGCTGGCGAGCGAGAACATGGGAAGTGGGAAAAGACGCTGGATTATGGCCTACCAGAATACAGCGCGACGGGGCAAGTTCTAACCCTCCGCCGTCAAGCTTGAATCCTAAAGTCACTTTCACACCCCGTCGCTTGACTCCCGGGCCATCACCGCCACCCTTGCGACCTATCTCTATGGCAAAAGTTCTCATCATCGGTGCAGGCGGCGTTGGCCGCGTGGTCACGCACAAATGTGCGCAGCTTCCAGACGTGTTCAGCGAGATCATGCTCGCCTCCCGCACCAAGTCGAAGTGCGACAGCATCGCTGCCGAGCTGAAGCGCCCCATCCAGACTGCGGCTGTGGATGCCGACAACGTGCCGGAACTGGTGAAGCTGCTCAATGACTTCAAACCTGAAGTCGTCATCAACGTCGCCCTGCCCTACCAGGACCTCACCATCATGGACGCCTGCCTGGAGGCCGGTGTGCATTACATCGACACCGCCAACTACGAGCCTCGCGATGTCGCCAAGTTTGAATACCACTGGCAGTGGGCCTACCAGGAAAAGTTCAAGGCCGCCGGCCTCACCGCCCTGCTCGGCTGCGGCTTTGACCCGGGCGTGACCAATGTGTACACCGCCTACGCGATGAAGCACCACTTCAGCAAGATCGACACCCTGGACATCATTGACTGCAACGCGGGTGACCACGGCAAGGCCTTCGCCACCAACTTCAACCCGGAAATCAACCTCCGCGAAGTGACCGCCAACGGCCGCTACTGGGAAAACGGCCAGTGGGTGGAAACCAAGCCTCTGGAGATCAAGCGCAGCTTTGACTTCCCGGATAACATCGGCCCGAAGAACATCTACTGCCTCTACCATGAGGAGCTGGAGTCCCTGGTGAAGCATTTTGACATCCGTCGCGCCCGCTTCTGGATGACCTTCGGCGACCAGTACATCAAGCACATGGAAGTGCTGGTGAATGTGGGCATGACCCGCATTGACCCGGTGGTGCACAAGGGAGTGCCGATCATCCCGATCGAGTTCCTCAAGACTTTGCTCCCGGAGCCCGGCACCCTGGGCCCGGACACCAAGGGCAAGACCTGCATTGGCAATTGGATCGAAGGCACCGGCAAGGACGGCCAGTTCAAGCGCTACTACGTGTACAACATCAAGGACCACGAAGACTGCTACCGCGAAACGAACAGCCAGGGCGTCAGCTACACCACGGGTGTTCCGGCCATGATCGCCGCCAAGCAGTTGCTGACCAACCCTGCGGAGTACCGCCAGCCCGGCGTCTGGAATGTGGAGCAGCTTAATCCGGATCCGTTCATGGCCGATCTGAACGAATACGGCCTGCCATGGGTCGAAACCTGGCCTACCGAGCCTTTGCCGGGGGACTAAACAGCCCTTCCTCGCGATTCTGGCATGAGCGGTTGACCTGACCGCTCATGCCTTTTCTTTTGAAGCCTATGACCACCAGCCGCCCGCAGAATCCCTTTCTCAGACATGGGGGTAAGATCCTCCTCGCCGTGCTGGTGGCGGGCATTGCAGGGCATACGTATGTCGAGACACCGGGCATTGCCCCCTTCACCTGGGCCTTCAAGTGGCTGCTCGGTCCACTGATCGTCACGGCCATCCTGATCGTTTTTCTTCAAAAGGAACTTTTGCTGAGGAAGTTTAAATCCTGGCCGCTCGTCCTGTTTATGATGCTGGCCTTCCTCGCCGCCTGCATGGCCTGCGGAGCTGGCTACGCCAACATTGCCAACACCTGGGTATCCCAGCCCAAGCAAGTCATGATCTCCGGAGAAGTGATCGCCAAGGAAGACAGCCAGGGGCCTTTTGGCACCTCCAAAAAAATACGCATCAAGAACGCCAGCACCGGTGACATCAGCACCCTGACCGTATCCCAGGATGAGTTTTTGCGGCTCAATCCCGGCGACCTTTACCGCCGCACCATGACGGAAGGCCTGCTCGGATTCCCGTTCGCTCCGCGCGGTCACTGACCATCTTTCTGAAGGTGTAGTGTTCTGGCTCGCGCTCCGGCCACACACGTCGTGTACCCGGCACCTTTTTCCGGACAATGTCCACGCAGAAGACGGCGATGGCGGTCCAGATGAAACCGAAGGCCAGCAGGGACAGCGGGCTCAAAGCTTCGCCATAAGCCAGCACCCCTAACAAAAATTGCCCCGTTGGTGCGAGAAACTGCAACAGGCCCAGGAGGCTGAACGGCAGCTTGCGCGCCGCATGGGCAAAACCCAGCAACGGCACCGTGGTCACCACTCCCAGACCGGTCACCAAAGCGACATCGTGGAGGGAGCCGTCGCCAAAAGTCCCCCTTCCCAGCTGGGCTGCCCAGAGCAAAAAACCAGCCGCCAGCGGCAACGCGACCAGAGATTCCGTCGCCAGACCGGCCAGCGGTCCCTGGATGGACTTGCGCCTGACCAGACCGTAAAAACCAAAGCTGAAGGCCAGGAGCAGGGCAATCCACGGCGGCCGGCCAACCGCCACCATCTGAATGCCAACCCCAAGTGCAGCCAGCGCAATGCTCAGCTTCTGCCAGCGGGAGAGCTTCTCCCCCAGCACCACGCAGCCAATCAAGACATTGAGCAGAGGATTCAAAAAGTAGCCCAGACTGCATTCCACCAGGTGGCCATGCAGGGCAGCCCAGACAAAAGTGCCCCAGTTCACACCCAGCAAAACCGCCGCCAGGGTATGCGTGCGCCACACGTGACCCAGGCGAAGATCCTGGCACCAGCGCCCCCATTCACCCCGCAGCAGCAGCAAAGG
>DASWXG010000674.1:0-22262 GCA_036405615.1 Prosthecobacter sp.
GTCCGCTGCTTGACTCCCATGGAGTTGCTGGCAGCACCGGTGCCACGGCCGCCGCAGCCGACCAGGGCAATGCTGATGGTGTCATCCCCGGCTGCATGCACATGCGGCAGGGTGATGCCCGAAAGGGCGGAGAGGCCGGCCACGGTTTTGCCCGTGGTCTTCAGGAACTCGCGGCGCGAGGAGACAGGAGAGTTGTTTTCCATAGAAAGGACGTAAGACTGGCAGAAAAATACGCATCCGGACAAGCTTTACTTGCCGAGGATTTGAAAGCGTTCGGAAGCATACGGGTCGGAGTGGTACAACCGTTGCTAAACATGGCGACCAGCCCGAGATTTCGTTCCGTTTGCTCCAGGAGGAACCTTTTTCTTCCGAGGTCCTTTGGACACTCCGCCAGAATCACTTGGCCCCCCGCCATTGCCACCATCTGTTTTAACGCCATCTGCTTTTCCTCCCGTCTGATCTGAGACAACCTCTCCCGGCTGGCTCAGCTTCGGGGCTCCGCTGAGCTTTCCGGCTTGCTTTCCGATTAGCCCGTCGATCATGTCAGGTACCAGTCTTTCCGAGAAGCCTGCGATAAAGCTCCACAGGGCCAGTTTGGCCAGATTGCTTCCGTCAAAAATCACATCCGCCCAAAAGGGGGTGGGCATTGTTGGGAAAAGCGATCCGCCCGTGCCAAAGAGATGGGTAGAAAAGATCAGGCAGAGGATGACCGAGAATAGAGTGGCTGCAAGGGGAGCGAAGGTCAGAACATTTTCCGACTTTTCCAAAGTCATAATATTTCTGCCAACCCGGACATCTGTCCCAAGCTTCTGCAAACGGCCGAGGACACTCACAAAAGCGCCAATCGCTCCAAACATACCTACCACGGCAAAGCAGGCCGAAATACGCAGCAAGGCCGTGGCTAAAGTAGGATCACGATAGTCGGGTTTGTGCCACCCCATTTCCTTAAACCAAGAACTCTCGCTCGTTCCGAGGTTATGAGCCACGACAAAGATCCCCAGGACACAAAGGCAAAAATGTATGCACCTCCATGTGCTGATAGCGACCGAACGGATGAGATTGCTCCGTACCGTTTCCACATGCTCAGATTGCTGTTGCTGCTTGTAGATGGCATTCGCCAGAAACACAGACACATTGCGCAGCAGTTGCTCATAGTCTTCACCTTTGATCACATTTCTATCCAGCTTCTGCCAGGTTAGGCTGGTATGCAGTTCTTTTAACAGCTCCCCACCTCCTATGTCTTCGAGATCTCCGCTCAGCTGATCAACATATGTCTCAACATCCAGTGAAGGCTGTATCTTGAGCCAGATCAAGTGAGCTTGATGAACCAGCACATGCACAGGCAGTTTCTGCATCATGTTCCATGTTTTCGCGCCATAGGCGCCCTCTAAACTTGGCACAAACTCAGGCCAGTCTGCCGTTCTGGGCACATCTGCCGCGGCAGGCCCATTTCCAGGCTTAGATGTGGGCTTCTTTACAAGCTCAGGCGTACCATTTACAGAGCCATGCGGCTTCTTAACTTCATGGCGGTACCGGGTCTCGGCCAACAATCGCAATGACTCAAACTTGGCACAAAAGCTACGATTCCGCTTTCGCTCATCTTCTGTTAAAAGCTCATAGTGAGATCCAATTCTCCGCAATTTCTCGATAGGCCCTTCCTCATACTGACTTCTCCTATTGGAACGTATTTTATCCACCCTTGATCCCGGGGCAGCATAAGGAAAAACGTACCAAACAAATCGGCCAAAATGCTTCAGATCCATTCAGGATCTATATAGGTCCATGCATTTCAATCAAATGATTGTTTATCATAATAAAATAACCTATCATTGAACACCCGGCTGCTGAGGCACATTCTCCGGCTCGAAATCCAGGACGTCCTGGTGGGTGCGCAGAGCCTGGCGGGCCTTGTCGAAGAAGGCACTGAGGTCTTCGGAATTGGCCAGTTTTTTGTCTTCCACCAGCTGGTTGAGCTTACGGATCTGGGCATCGGCATCCAGATTCACACCGCGCATGGAGCGCTGGGCTGAGGCATAGACAGATTCAAATTTGCCCTGGGCTTCGGCAAAGGCCCGGCGGGCACCTTCCTCCCGGAGATACTCCTTTTCAGCCTCGCGAAAATCCTTGCTGAACATGCGTTTGAAGAAACCGAAATTGGCCTTGGGTTTTTCATTCGGCCGCTTGGCGGCAGTCTCAAAGTAATCCTGCAGAGCCGTGAACTCCTGAAGCGGCTTCTGATACTGTTTTTGCAGGAAGCTGATGCCGCTGGTGATCACAGACAGGCGTTCGACTTCGCTCTTGGAAAGTTCCTGTCCGGACTTCACCTTGGACTCAAGCGCATTGATGTACTCGATGGTCTGCTTGTTGCCCGAAAAGATGTTTTCAAACTCCTTGAAGGCGCTGGCCATCTGCTTGCGCTGGTTCTGACGGATGCCCGTGAGTTCCTTTACATGCTCTTCGTTCAGAGCCTGCAAGGCGCGCTGGTGCTGGTCATTCTGCGCCCCCAAGCTGCGCTGCATCTCTTCGTCCTTCGACTGGAGCGCCAGTTCGTGGCTGGCGCGCATCTGCTCGATCTCCTGACGGAGGCGGCCTGCATCCGAGTGGTAATACCAGATGCCGTAGCCAAGGGAGGCCACCACAAGAGCGAGAGCGATGTTGCGCGGGTTCATTGTCTAAGGAGGAGGATCCTTAGAACTCCGGCCATAAAGTGCACAACGCAAGGTGGATTCCTGCACCAAACTTGCGCCCGAGGGTCAGTGAGCCTCCTCCGTGCGGATGGAGCGGGCGATCGCCTCGGCAGCCGGGGCGCGCCAGGAGATCACCACCCCGGGGAGAATCCCACCGAAAACCAAAAACAGCATGCAGGCCGCCAGCGGCCAGCGTTCACGTGGCAAGGCATCCGGAATGTCGATGACGTGTTTGGGCAAAACGCCGAGGAAAAGCAGGCCGAACAGGCGCAGAAGATTGATAGCGTTAAACGCCGTGGCCACAGGCAGCGCAATGCCCAGGAAGGGATGGTTCTCCAGAGCGCCATGGAAAAGCAAATCTTCTGCGCAGTATCCCAGCGTGCCGGGGAGACCGATGAGTGCCAGACCGCAAAGAAGGAAAAAGGTGGCCAGACGCGGGGCCTTCACCGCCAGCCCCAGATTGCCAGCGGGGTCAGTGACATCCGAAACGCGCACCTCAAGAATCCTGACAATGGCCACCAGACCGCTGGATGCCGCCGTGACCACCAGCCAGTGGAGCAAAGCGCCAGTGATGCCCTCGGCATTCGCCGTGGCAATGCCCGCGAGGATGAACCCGGCCTGGCTGAGGCAGATGTAGGCCAGAAGGCGGCGCGGCTTCTTCTCCACACAGGCCCGCAGACTGGTGATCAAGGACGTAGCCATGGCCGCGATGCTCAGCACGTCCAGCAATTGCAAGTCAATGTGGGGCAAGGTGACCATCTCGGATCTCGCCACCACCAGCGCGCCGAGGTGTGAGTTGAACAGAAGAGAAGCAGCCAGCAGAGGACCGCTCTCAAAGGCCGCCACCACCCAGGAGTGCACTGGAAAAACTCCTTTGCGAAGGATCACGGCCAGCAGCAGCAGGCCAAAGGACGCCGCACTGGCATGGGACAAATCTTCCACATGAGTGGCGTGCAGAAAAAACACGGAAGCCGTCAGCGCCACGCAACTGGCGATGAGAAACCCCGAGATCACCCGGTTGGCGGAAAATTTGCCAAAGAAACCGCCGACAAAAGGCACGCATGTGAGCCACCAGCCTGCCAGCAGGACCAGCAGATTTCCGGACGAATAAGCCATCGCTGTGGCTGCGGCCAGAAACAACATGCCCGAAAGACTGCGACCGCCCGCATCCCTCTTGGGGGCAAGAGCAATGTAAAACAGAGTCAGCACCGAAAAAAAGATCAGCGGCACCGCATTCAGCGAGGTCACCTCCAGCCAGGGCAGCCAGGCATCACCACAGGCCGGATGGCCCAAGGAATGCAGGTTCCAGTCTGCCAGGCAAAAGCAGACCACCGCAGCCGCAGCAAACAAAATGGAACGGCGCCTGTGAGTGGCCGAGGATGCCTGGCACCAGGCCAGCGCCGAGCCTGTAAAAAGCGCCAAAATGCCGGTGGAGAGAAAGGGCAACGAAAGAGTGTCCATGGCGGAGAAGCGCGGAAACTAGGTGTCTGAAGAAGTGACGGTTTTCGTAAGAGGCGTCGTCAAAGTGCCCGCCACGATGGTAGTGCGGCCCTCTGGCCCTGCTTCTGCAGCCCTGCCCCAGGACGGCTCAAGAAGGCCCAGGAAACGGGCGACTCCCTTCACCGGCGCGACGAGGAAACGGTCCACCACGGCATCATAAAACCCGCGCCCCAGAGCAATCCGGTACAACGCCATCTGCACCGGCTTGGGCAGCAGTGTCTCATAGTGGTCTCCCGTGGTGCCCAGCTGGCCGCCAGCCGCCGCATGCACGCGGTGGTAATCGCGCAGCATGGAAGGTGTGCGCAGGAACTGGGTGGTGCGCACCATCGCGTGACTGAGAATGTGGATGACGGCCAGGGTGGTCCAGCCCAGGCCGATCTCCGCAAAGATGATGCCCAGTTGGGTCTGTGAAGCATAAGCCAGGGAGGTCTTGGCATCCGCACAAGTGCGGTGAACCAGGGTCCCCAAAACAGCCGTGGTCAGACCAATGAAAACCAGCAACGAGGTCGCGACCCAGGAGGAGCGGATCAAAGGCTCTGTCCGGAGAAGCAAATAAGCGCCTGCATGTACGGAAATGGCACCGTAAAAAATGGCACTGGAGGGGGTGGGGCCTTCCATGGCCCGGGCCAGCCAGCCGCAGAAAGGTCCTTGGGCGGATTTGCCGCTGGCGGCAAAGACCAGCAGTACGGCAATGACGCTGGCCGCCGTGCCGTTCAACTGGTTCACATGGCCTGGCCACTCACCGCTGAACATGCCATTCCAGTCAGCCGTGCCGAACCAATGATGCGCTAAAAAGGCGGCAATCAGAATGCCCAGGTCCGCAATGCGGTAGGTGGCAAACACGCGCAGGGCATTGCGCACCGGCTCGCGGCGATACTGAAAGTAACCGATGAGAAGCACGGAGGTGATGCCCACAAGCTCCCAGCCGGCGATCAGCAGATCCAGCGAACCGGCCATGAAGATTACAAGAGCACCGAAGGTAAACAGGTGGAGCAGCAGGAAAAACCGCTGGTAGCCCGGGTCCCGGTGCAGGTAACGCACCGAGAAGGAACCCACAATCCCGGCCAGCACCACCGCCCCTCCGGCGATGGGCAGTGACAGGCGGTCCGCCACCAGCGAGAGCTGGAAACCATAATGGCCCACGGTAAACCAATCTCCCAGGGACACCCGCAGGGACGGCGTCCCCGCCTGCCACATTTGCCAGCCGATGACCGCAACCATCACCGTCAGCACAGCATAGATGGTGTTGGTCAGCCGGGCCATGGCGCGCTCCGAGAGCTGGCCTCCGAGAAGCCACAGCAGCCCGAGGGCCAGAACTGCACCGCCGGGAATGGCGATAAAAAGAGGAAGAAGCTGTTCCGGTGTCATGGAATGAAAAGCAGCGTGTGAAACTCCGGGGGACTCAAGCGGCTTTCGCTGCGTGCGGGTCAATGCGGGCAATCGGCAGATGCTCCATTTTCCCCCGGTAGTAGGCGATGGATGAAGCAGCCACCGGCAGGGGCTCCTCGTCCCCGGTGAGCGGCTCAAAACGGCCCTGGCCGCGATAAATCAAAATGGCCCCGGTTTCCGGATCCATGGTTGCCAGGCGTATCCAGTGGTTCTCCAGAAACTCCGTCAGCAAGGGGCTGGCATGAATGGTGGACAGCACGTTGTCCGGCCTGGCCTCGATGACAAACAGGATGCGCACCGGCTCATGGATCTCCACCGTCTGCAAAGGCAGGCCGGTACGCAGATCCCCCTGGTAGCCGTTCATCACCCCCAGCAGGCCGGTGACATTGTGAGGAAGCTTCGTTCCGCAACCGTAGCTCTCATTGTCCACCGTGGAGAAGTAATACTCCAGGCTGATACCGCCGCAGACGGGAATGACGGCACCGAGAACCGCTGCCAGCGCTTTGTTGTCCACATCTGCCAGAGGGTCGTAGCTGACCAGGAAAGCGCGCCGGTCAAGAAACAGACCGCGTGTGCTGCTGCGCCTGCCGACAATGGTCACGGCATTGGTGCAATGACCGTATTCCGGGCGGGGTTCACCCAGATGTTCCGCCCGTTCCTGCACATGCCGGAGTCCCGCCTGTACATCCAGGCTGGCACCGGCAGCTTCGAAGCGGCGTGTCCGTTCGTGGGCGCTGCGGGCACGCGCGGCGTCCAGGGACTTGCGCACACGGGACAGATCTCCCTGATGACCCGCCGGCATGAGGTCCAGGTCAAAGAGATCAATGTTGTCGTTGCAGGTGTCGTGATAGCCGCCAACAAACCAGGTATCGTCCGGAATCATGATGCCCCGGGTGCGCAGCGCTTCACGGACCGCTGGCCGGTTTGCCATGGCGGCAAACACACGGGCGTTGGGTCCACCGCTGCGGCCCCCGCAGGCACCGCAACAGTAAGCGGACTCAAAGGGATTGTTCAGGCTGGTGGAACCATGCCCCAGCACCACCACGATGCGGGCGTGGCCCTTGCGCAAGCCGATGGGTCCCAAAACACTGGCCACACGGTCCGCCATCTCCTCAACGCTGAAGCCCTGCATGAGGCCGCTGGTGGCATTGCGGGAGGCCTCATCGTCGCGCATGAAGGCCAGTTCCGTTCGAGGTTCCGGCAGGAACACTCCGTTGATCTTTTTCATCAGCCCGGCATAGGCCAGCGGGTTCAGCACACGCAGCGCCAGTGGGAAAAGACTGAAGAATCCCAGAAAAGCCGTGCTCAGAGAACCCCGTACCAGAGTGCGTGTGGACACATAGCTGTTGCGCACCATGCGCGCCCAGAGACGGCGCAGATTCTGCCGCCTGTCATGCAGGTGGGCCTCGTCCTGCACCGGTTTTTCACGCACCTCGTGACCCGGCTTTACCACCACAGGGCAAAGGGAAACACCCCGTGCATCGTCAATGCCGGCGTAATTAATGGCGCAGCCGTAGAAACCGGCAGCACCGAAGGTTTCGATCTCGGGATCCAGTTCCTCAATGGCCCGGCGCAAGGACTCTTCGCGTTCATCAATGCAGAAGATCGCCTGCCCGGCCAGACGGTCCCCGGTTTCTCCCAGCGGGGGAAGTGAGCGATGCTTGATCAGCGGAATCAGGATCTGCCGCTCATGACGGCGCTCATAGGCCAGATGCAGCAAACGACGGCGCTCAATCTCATGGCAAAGATCCAGCTCATAGCACAGGCGCTCGAAATAGCGGTCTGCCAGACCGTCCAGTTCCAGGCTGCTCATACCCAGCAGCTGGGCGGCATCAAAAAGACGGGCCTGATGGGTCAGCGGATCATGTGGCACCCGGCGGGACGGCAGATTTCTCCACGTGCCTGCATCTCCAAGAATCTCCGTAAGCGCAGCCACCGTGTAGCTGAGCCGCAGGGCGATAAAGTCCATCAGCGAACATTTCACCCGGTCATGCGGTGCCAGGGTGGGATCCACCTCCAGGCAGCGCACCATGCCTGCCCAGCCAGGCATGGCTTGAAGTTCGGCGACCAGAAAATCCTCCCATTCAGCCTCGGGCACGGACAGCTCCTCCAGCATTTCCAGAATCACCTGTTCGGCGTCCAGTTCCCGGCTTTCATGATCCCGGAAGAGCGTCTGGATTCCAGTCAGATGGGCACGATAAATGGACAAAGGCTGGGCCATGATGCGCCGGGAAGCGCGCAGCAGCCCCTCCTCACGCAATGGCATCGGCCAGTAGGCAATCCCCTGGTCCAGATAAGCCCCGGTCAGGCGGATCAGCGGCGGGTGGATGATCTGGTCCAGATCCAGATCATGGCTTGCAAGAAGCGCTTCATGAGGACGGCTGGCCCGGCGCGGAGGCGGTGGAGCGGAAGGCTTTAACCTCGTGGAGCAGATTTTCCAAAGTGCCGCCGGAGTGTCCGAAGACAGCGCGCGGGATGCCGTCGCGTCCAGGTCCTTGCGGAAGGAAGTCAGCAAATCTCCCTCCTCCACATGCCAGGCGATGTTCAGCCCGTTGACACGACGCACGCCGGGAATCAGCAAGGCCCGGCGCAACTGGCGGCGGGTCAGCCTGCCGGGCAGGATTTCCACATCCTGCTCCCGGGCCAGCACGGCATCCACGTCCTCGTCCAAAATCCTGCCCCGCTGGCGTTCTTTCTGGTAGGCCTCCTCAGAAAGGAAGGGTTCCGCATTAAAAATCTTCGCGGCCCCGATGACGGCCTGCTCAAACGGCTCATGCTGAAACGCATGCAGGGTATTGTGATGAACAAACACACCCATGGGTCCCTGCGCAGGCAGAAGATGCGCCGCATGCTCCACCACATGCCGGAGGTGCTCCCTACGGGCTTCCCCCGGCTGCGCTCCCGTGTGGGTCTGGCAGCCGCAGGTTGCAGAATGTGAATGCGAGCTCATGGTGTGTTTAGAAGAAACACCGCCCGCAGCCGTGGCTGCCATCCCCTCTGCGGGGGGTATTTTTGACCGGATGAACAGGCCCTACCCGGAACCAGGGTTCATTTTACCCTTTCGAGGGGATGGGTTTCTAAGCCGGCATTTGCATGATTAGGGTGCCAGTAAAACTCATCGTTATGTCAGCCCCTGCAAAATCCACTCCCGTCCCAGAAGGACCGAAACCGGTCGGCAACCTCGCCGGTCTCGGCAAACACCTGAAGAACGATCTGCTCTCCGGCTTTCTCGTGTTCCTTATCGCTCTGCCGCTCTGCCTCGGCATTGCGGCCGCTTCGGGTGTGCCGGCCATCGCCGGGATCTTCACCGCGGTAGTGGGCGGAATGCTGACTCCTTTTCTGAGCAATTCAGAACTGACTATCAAGGGCCCCGCCGCGGGGATGATCGTCATCGTCCTCGGCAGTGTGCAGGAACTGGGTTATGAAAAGGCACTCGCCGTCGGGGTGGCCGCAGGCATTATCCAGATCCTTTTTGGCGCGTTGAAGCTCGGCACCCTGGGTGAATTCTTCCCGGTCGCCGCCGTTCACGGCATGCTGGCAGCCATCGGCGTCATCATCATTTCCAAACAGTCTCACGTGGCCCTGGGTGTCGCCGCCCATGCCAAGGAGCCGCTGGAACTCCTGGCCGAACTGCCGCACAGCGTCATGAACATGAACCCGGAGATCGCCCTCATCGGCGGCATCTCCCTGCTGCTGCTCTTTGGTCGCCTGTTCATCAAGAACAAGACCATCCAGGCCATCCCCGGCCCGCTGGTGGTTCTGCTGGTGGCCACGCCCCTGGCCATCTACTTCGATATCGCCCATGAGCACATGTACCAGTTCCACGGGCACCAGTACAATGTCGGCCCTAAAAACCTGGTCTCGCTACCTTCCAACATGCTGAAGGCGATCACCCACCCGGATTTCTCCGCCCTCTTCAGCGCGGCCAGCATCAAGTGGATCGTCATGTATGCGCTCGTCGGTTCGCTGGAATCCCTGCTGAGTGCCAAAGCCATCGACCTTCTGGACCCCTGGCAGCGCCGCACCAACCTGAACCGTGACGTTCTGGCCGTTGGCGTGGCCAACACGCTTGTCGCCAGCATCGGTGGCATTCCGATGATCTCCGAGATCGTGCGTTCCTCCGCCAACCGCAACAATGGTGCCCGCACGCGCTGGGCCAACTTCTGGCACGGTGCCTTTCTGCTCATCCTGGTGGCCTCCGTCCCCTGGCTGCTGAACATGGTTCCGCTGGCCGCACTGGCTGCCATGCTGGTCTTCACCGGCTACAATCTCGCCTCCCCCAAAGAATTCCGCCACATGTGGCATGTGGGCAAAGGCCAGCTCATTATCTTTGTCAGCACCTTGATTGTCACCCTGGCCACGGACCTCCTCATCGGCATCGCCGCAGGCATCGTGATCAAGCTGCTGATCCACCTGCTCAGCGGAGCCAGCATCGGCAACCTGTTCGTTCCTCATGCCGAACTGCGGCATGACGAAGAAGCAGGCCACCCTGTGCTGGTGGTGAAAAAAGCCGCTGTGTTCAGCAACTGGCTTTCCCTGCGCAAGCGTCTGCTGGCGCTGAACACCCACCCCAAGGTCAAACTCGACCTTTCCGGCACCCATCTCGTGGACCACTCCGTGATGAAGAAGCTGGAAGAAATGGTCCAGGATTGGAAACTGGAAAATCGCGAACTCATCATCGAAGGACTGGAAGACCACCTGCCGGTTTCCGAGCATCCGCAGGCAGCGCGCCTCCAGCGCGTGGTCTCTTAATTTTCACATCCAACCTTCAGCCATCCACATTCGGGCTTGCCACAGTCCGGAATGGAGCCTTACGCCCCTGTCCCCATGAAAAACCCCCATCTCATGCAGCCCACCCTCCTGAGCAACTGCCGCAAGTGGCTCGTTGCCACCGCCCTCGCCGGGCTTTCCTGGAGCGCCCAGGCCGGTACCTCCCTCCCGCCGGTGGCCGATACCGTCACCGCCGACGTCAATGCCAAACCAGACTGGGTGAAGTTTGACACGGAGCTGAAGGGCCGGTTTGAAGTCCGGGATAACAACTACGACTTCGACAGCTCCGTGAACGGGCCACAGGATGCCTCCTGGCTCCTGACCCGCTTCCGACTCGGGGCACTCTTCACCCCGACAGCCTGGTTTAAAATCTATGTGCAGGGGCAGGACATCCGCGAGATCGGCGGCAGCCGCCCTAACAACATCGGCAGCTTTGGCGCGGATGGAGATGATGTGTTCGACATCCTCCAGGCCTGGATGGAATTTGGCGATGAACACAAGGGACTCAGCCTCAAGGTGGGCCGCCAGCCGTTCAACTACGGAGACCAACGTCTGCTGGGCAACCCGCAGTGGTCCAACCCCACCCGCGCCTGGGACGGCGCGCGCCTGCGTTATGCCGAAGACACCTGGCAGGTGGATCTCTTCACCGGCAGCCCCGTGAACTTCGTCAACAACCGCTGGAACCAGTCTGACTACTTCAACACCCGTGAGGCGCGGAACGCCATTGTCAGCGGTCTCTACTTCAGTTCCAAAGATCTCATTCCCTGGCAGAGCACCACAGACTTCTACCTGCTGAACGAGAACGCTCAAAAGGTTCCAGGCATGGCAGGTGCCCCGATTGGAGCCACCGGAAAAACCAATATCTGGACGCTGGGCACGCTCATGAAGGGCGACCCCAAAAAGCTGCATAACTGGGACTACGACATTGAAATGGCCGCCCAGTATGGCCGCGTGGCAGGTCTGGATCACAAGGCTTTCGCCGGACATTGGGGAGTCGGCTACAACTTCGAGCACCTGTGGAAACCCCGCCTGGGCGTCCAATACAACTACGCCAGCGGTGACAACAACGCCAATGACGGCAAAAGCACGACCTTTCAAAACCTCTTCCCCGGCAACCATGCCCTCTACGGTTTCATGGACACCACCGGCTGGATGAACCTTCAAAACCCCCAGCTCAACTTCTCCATCCAACCAACGCCGAAATTGAAGCTGACTTTCGACTACAACCTGTATTGGAACGCCACCAACAACGACGCCTGGTACGGTGCCAACACAACCTCAACCGTCCGCCCCGTCAATGCAGCCGCCCGGCGTGCCAGCAGTTTTCGCGGCCAGGAGTTTGACCTGAACGCCTACTACAAGTTCAACGCCCACATCGCCTTCCAGACCGGTTACAGCATCTTCCTCGCCGACCGTTATCTCGCCCAGACGGGTGCCAGCGACACAGCCCAATTTGGTTACGCCCAGTTGCAGTTTAACTTCTAAGCCCCCGCAACGGGCCAGACCTGAGGCCGGTTTTCACATTCGCGTCACCGTGAGCGCGAATTGTGGAAACCGGTTTTCTTTTGCCCGCTTTTCGTGTGGCTCTCGCAAGTGTCCTGCCCGCCGTGACTTTTCTGCGGTGCTCCGGTTTCCTCAGCCCTCTGAGGCGAGCCGGATGGGAGTTGTCACCACCACCCGCAGGCCATGCGGACGCACGGGCAGCAGTTCCAGACGGCCACCACACTCACGTGCTCTCGCACGCATGCCGGTGAGTCCAAGGCTTTGCCGGGATTCCTCGCGGTCCGGGGGCAGGCCGCAGCCATTGTCTTCCACCACCAGTTGCAGGCGCTCCATTTCCAAGGTGAGCAGCACCTTCACAGAAGTCGCCTTGGAGTGGCGGGCGATGTTGGTCAAAGCCTCCTGGGCAATGCGGAAAAGGTGCGTTTCCAGGTCGCTGTGCAAACGCACCTCCAGTTGTGATTCATAGATCATCTCCACCTGCACGCGCTGGGCAAACTTCTCCGTCAGCCAGCGCAGGCCGGCATCCAGACCAAAGTCATCCAGAATCACGGGGCGCAACAGCTGGGAAAGCTCTCTGACGTTGGCAATGGCCTGGTCCACCAGCACCACGCAGTCCGCCCGTCTCTCTTCGAAGTTGTCATCCACCCGGCGGACCAGATTGGAACGCACAGCGGCGAGGGACTGGCCCAGTTCATCGTGCAGTTCATGGGAAAAGCGCCGGGCGGTTTCCTCCTGGGTCTGCAGCATGTGCCAGGAGATGCGGTTCAGCTCCGTCGTCTGCCATTCGATGCGGTGGATGCTGTGCCGGACGAAAACAATTGTCCCTGCCGCGCAAAGGCCAGACAGCAGCAAACAGGACCCCAGCAGCACAGCCGATTCATCCGCCAGTTCCTGAAGCTGGAGGCCGATCTGCTGGTCCACCTCCGCCAGATGTTTGGTGCTGTGAAGGATCAGATCATGAATGAGCTTCACCACCACATCGTGACTGGCGAGGAGGGAGTCCATCACGGAGTCCGGCACCCTGCCGGAATGCTCCAACGCACGCCGGGCTTCCTTTGAAAACACCTGCGTGGCCGCTGCCAGCTTTCTCCATTCTTCGGCGTGCAGCGTCTTGTCCGCCTCGTCAGCCAGCTTGGCCACGGCCTGATCCGCCTGCTTGAGGTCTTGAATTCTGGCGACACGATCCTGCGACGGGTCCTGCTTCACCAGACGGTGCAGCAGCAGAGCCAGAGCATCCTCTTCAGCCTGCACCTCATGCAAGAGCCTTGCCACCAGCAACTGTTCCTGCACCAGCTTGGCGGCATTTTTGCGGATGGCGTGACTGTCCCTCACAGCGACCAGTCCGCCAAGCCCCAGCAAAACCACCACAAGGCCGAAACCTGTCACCAGCCCCCACAGCACGGACCGCTCGCTGATACGCCGGTTGAAGGGAAAAAAGGAAAACATCATGGCAGGAAAGCTAAGAATACGCCTGCAAACAGCTCCGGCCGCGCAGCCTGCCTATCAATCGATCAACCCGTTGCGCAAAGCGAAGCGGACCAGTTCCCCGATGGAGTGCAGATTCAGCTTTTCCATGATGCGTCCCCGGTGGGCCTCCACGGTATAGACGCTGAGGTTGAGGGCATTGGCGATGTCCTTGTTGGTCTTGCTCTCGGCGATCATCTGCAACACTTCCCGCTCGCGTGTGGAAAGGAGGTCGATCGGGTTGGTCACGTGCTTGCGATAGTCGTCCAGCACCGCATCTGACACTTCCGGGCTGAGATATCCCTTACCCACGGCCACAGCACGCACGGCGGTCAGAAAATCAGCTTCGCTGCAGTCCTTGAGCAAATAGCCACGGGCTCCGGCACGGAGGATCTCGCGCACATACACTGCGTCCTTGTGCATGGAGAGGGCCAACACCCGGGTCTTGGGCGACACCTTTTCCATCCGGCGGGTTGCTTCGATGCCGTTCAGCTCGGGCATGGTCACATCCATCACGGCCACGTCGGGCTGAAGGGATTCCGCAAGCTCCACAGCCTCACGGCCATTGGAAGCCTGCCCTACCACCTCCATGTCCCACTGGGCTTCCAAAATGAGGCGGAAACCGTTGCGCACCACGGAGTGGTCGTCGGCGAGCAGGATGCGGGTCGCTTTGGTGGACATAGCGTTGTGGGCAAGAGTATCCCGGAAGACGGCTGAGAACAAGGCCGGGCTCCTTCTTCTTGCGGCAGAAACCAAAGCCTAAAGGTTCAACGGGGCTTCTTATCCCCCAAATCCACCACAGGCATCTCCGCAAAAGCTTTCCATTGGTCGTCCATCGCCAAGCGGCCGGGCATGCCATCATGCACCCACAGGCCGTACCGCACGCGCAAGGGCTTGGCCTCGGTCACTTCCACGGGGGTGTCCAGGCTGAGACAGGCCCCCATCCAGCCGTCATCGCGGACATGGAAGGCTGTGGGGTTGTGCGGATTCATGGGATGGTTCATCAGGGTCATGCCAGCAAAGCCGTCCGCCTCGTTGGTGATGCGCCCGCTGTAGTCCACCCACTTCGCAGGCAGACGGAACATGGCCTTTTCATTCACCAGGCCTTCCGAGTTTAGCAGCCGCCCGCCGCCGTCATGCACGCCGATGCTTCGCGCCACCCGCACGGCCATCAAGCCAAAGCCGCTGGCTCCGAAAGATGCAGTTTTTCCCTTGGGTGGGGTGAACTCCATGTCCACGAGCAGCAACCAGCTTTTGGCCCCATCCAGCGGGCGGACTTCCGTCCTGCGGATTTCAATAAGCTGAACGGCCTTGTCTTCCGCACTGATCCAGTGATTCACCATGCGCATGGAGGCAAACGCATCGCCTTCCTGGTACCCCTCACGGGAGACTTCGACATTGACAATGCGTCCCTGCTTTTTGGCGTAGTCACCCCAAAAATCCAAGCCGTTCAGGCTGTTGTGCGTCACCCAGACGCTGTTGTGGTGGCTGTGGGTCAGCGGATCATGCGGATGTCCCATGCGGGTGAGGCTGACATCTCTGGAAGCGCGGATGGGATACCAAAACGGGCGCATGTCCTGGGGATCAAAATGCATGGCCGTCAGTTCCCGCCCATCCAGCTGGAAGGAGGTGATGTGATGAGGAAGCGGCACAGCCTGCATCCTCGGCACGGGTTTGGCCGAAGGAAGCTGGGCCAGGGCGGGAACGCACAGCAAGAGGCAGGACAAAAGGACGCGCATGACAGAAAAAACGCACACTGCCACCCACATCTTCCCCCTCCGGTCGCAAGACCTCTACCGAGCCGCAGTTCCCCGCAAGAACCGGCGGTTAATCCCGTTCTTTTCCGCCCATGAAGAAATTCCTTCTGCCACTCCTCCTGGTCGCCGCCGCCAGCATCGCGGCGACCATTCCTGAAACGGCCAAAGTTGGCCAGTTCTATGCAGGCTGCCAGGCCTACAGCTTCCGTCTGTTCACCGTGATGGACGCCATCGAAAAAACCGCTGCCGCCGGCGGCAAGACCATCGAGTTCTACCCAGGACAGAAATTCTCCCCTGAGAAACCCGACGTGAAGTGGGACCAGAATGCCACGCCGGAAATGATCGCCGCCGTGAAGGCCAAACTGGCAGAAAAGGACATCACCCCGGTCGCCTTCGGTGTGGTGCGCCTGGGCAAAGATGATGCCGCCAACCGCAAGGTGTTCGAGTTCTGCAAGACGATGAACATCGGCGTGGTGGTCAGTGAGCCGGATGTCGCCGCGCTCGACCAGATCGAAGCCCTGGTGAAGGAATTCGACATCAAGATGGCCATCCACAACCATCCCAAGCGCCCGCTGGACCGCGCCTACCTCTTCTGGGATCCGAACTACGTGCTGGGCCTCGTGAAAGACCGCGACCCTCGCATGGGCGCCTGCGCCGATGTGGGCCACTGGGTGCGCAGCGGACTGAATCCTGTGGATTGCATCCGCATCCTGAAAGGCCGCATCTTTGACAGCCACCTGAAGGACCTCACCGCCTTTGGCGACCCGAAAGCACACGACCTGCCCTTCGGCACCGGCAAATCTGACATCCCTGCCATCCTGGCCGAATATCACGCCCAGGGCTATCCCGGCCCGCTTCATGCCGAATATGAGCACAACTGGGAAAACAGCCTGCCTGAAATCAAGCAGAGCCTGGAATTCATCAAGAACTGGAAGCCTGCTGCGAAGTAAGCTTGCAGCCGGAGGGGCCTAACAGCTCATCTGTTCATCACAAAAAAGCGGAAAACGGAGCGCTCGTTTTCCGCTTTTTCTTTTTCACCGGCCTCAAGGCAGGCGCCACGGCCCGCGCAGGGCCTGATAGTCCGCCTCAGGCAGCAAGACATAGTGAGGCGAGGCCTGCGGGTCTAGCCAGCGGATCAGGTTTTCCAAACGGTCCACCGCCATGGTGGAGCAGCCCGCGCTGGGTTTGGTCGGTCCCCGGCGCACATGGAAGAAGATGGCGCTGCCGTAGCCGGGTGCCGCTGGCTTCTGGTTGTGACGGATCTCCAGCATCCATTTGTAGGCCGCATCTCCCAGGCGCATGCGCTGTTTTTCAAACCACGGCGGTACATTGCGCGGATCCACCCGCACGTGCTGGTTGTAATGCGGGTTGTTGGGATCATCCACATACGCGTCCCATGGGCCGACCTGAATGTAAGGACAGCGGGTGCCCGAAGGCGGGCGCTGCGCATAACCAAACAGGCTGCCCAGCTGAAAAACACCGGCGGGTGCCCGCCAGTCTTTTTCCACCTTCATCGAGATGCCATTGCGCGGAGGGGTAAACACTCCCCTGCCCCAGGCCAGCCCTGCCCGGCCCAGCAAAATGGGCACCGGCTGTTCAAACACCGGCTGCCATGGATCGCGAGCCGAGGCTCTCTGATAAGCCTGCAAAGAGGCTGTGTTGGAGTTCCACCCAGCAGCTTTGGCCACTATCACCTGACGGACCCCGTTTCCAATTTGAGCCTGCCCATGGCTAGGAAATAATCCGAAAAGAGCCAAAGAAAACCACAGCATGAAAAAAACTTTTCCCACGCCTGCACCGCCCCCTTCCTTGGGTCTGTCATGACAATGTATCCACCGGAATGTTTTTTTTGAGGAAGCGATCATTTTTTGGGATTGCCTGGAGAAGTTCGAACCGACTATAACCGATAAATCGGCCCTGCCGGATAATTAATTGGCTTCAGGTTTTGGGGGTTTTTTTCCTGAGCGCCAAGTCCGGCAGGGCCGTTCGTTTTTTCCCCTGTCTGCGGATGTCCGTATTTGAAAGTGTCCTATCCTCAGTTATCCATGCGGCTTCATGAAGAGCCTGCTTTTCCTTGTCCCTGTGCTCGCCGCCTGCGCGCTGGTTTCCTCCTGCAGCACCACTTCCCAAGTCAGTCTGGACTATGTGCCAGGCCCCGGCCATGTGCAGCCAGGCAGGAACGAGTTCTCCACCCGCCCGATCATTGACCAGCGCGGCGTGGGAGCCATGGATCTGGGAACGGTGCGCACGCAGATCGGCACACCGCTGGAGCACGTGCAGACCAAGGTGCCGGTGAGCGAAGTGGTCACCAACGCCTTTGGCTACGGACTCCAGAGCCGCGGCATGCTCGCCCGCCCACGCAATGCCCGCTACATCGTCACGGGTGATATTTTGGATCTCTACTGCCAGATGCTGGTGCGCCCTTATGGTTATGCCCGCGTCCGTGTCACCCTGCTCGACTCTGCCACCGGTCAGATCCTTCACAGCGAAGTCTATACCGGTGAGCGCGGCAGCGGAGCTTATGTCCCCGGCAGCGGCAGCCCCGTCCCTCTCCTGAGAGATCTTGTGTCCGGTGCTCTTCAGGATGCCGTGGACAGAGCTCTGGACGATGCCGGAATGCGGGGACGGATCGCCCCTCCTGCGCCACCGCCTCCCCCTGTCTCTCCCTATCAGGACAACGGCGATCCCGGAATCACCATCTGACCGGTCCAGTTCTCTCTGCTCACTCCTGGCGGCCTCTTTGCGTCCGCACTTCTTTTGCCATGCCCGCCAACCGTTTCTACTCGGTCTTTGACTACGAGACCCCCGGCTCCCGCCCGGTGGGCCCGGGCGAATACCGGACCGCTTTCCAGATCGACCGCGACCGGATCATCCACAGCAGTTCGTTTCGCCGGCTTCAGAACAAAACCCAGGTCTTCCTGTCCGGAGAATACGACTTTTACCGCACCCGGCTGACCCACAGCATCGAAGTGGCGCAGATCGGGCGCTCCATCTGCACCTGGCTCACCAGCCAGGGCGGGCCGCTGGGGGAAGATTGCTGGATTGATGCGGACCTTGTCGAATGCGCATGCCTGGCCCATGACCTCGGCCACCCGCCCTTTGGCCACACCGGGGAACGCACCCTCCACCGGCTGATGCAGCCGTATGGCGGATTCGAAGGCAATGCCCAGACTCTGCGCATCCTGACCCAGACGCTGTTCAATGAAGGCCGCGAGGGCATGGACCCCACCCGCGCGCTGATGGACGGTGTCTTGAAGTACAAGACACTGCAGGCCGAGACACCGGACGCCCCTAACCACTTTCTGTACAGCGACCAGGAAAGCTGGCTGGACTTCACCATGGGCCGCCAGGCCTTCCCGCTGGAGCTGACACCTGGCAAAGTGCGCAACCAGTTTCGCAGCATCGAATGCCAGATCATGGACTGGGCGGATGACACCGCCTACTCGCTCAACGACATCGCCGACGGCATCCACGCGGGATTCATCAACGTCACCGCCCTCGAACGCTGGGGCGCCAAGCAGGATCTCGATGCCACCGGCCAGGAACATCTGGAGAAACTTTGCAAGGCCATCCGCGAAGGCCATGTGGAGCGGAAGCTGAACAGCAACATCGGCCGCTACATCCGCAGCGTAAAGCTGGTCCCGGACAGCAACTTTCTCAGCGCCATGACCAAGCGGTATCAATATCGCCTGGAAATTGACCCTGCGCTTCAGGCCCAGGCCAGGATGAACAAGCGCATCGCCCTCGACCTGGTCTTCAAAAGCCCTCAGCTCCAGCAACTGGACTACAAGGCGGATGTGATTTTGACCAAACTCTTTGGCGTGCTCCACGACCGTTACATCGAGCATGGACGCAACGACAAGGGCCTTCACCTGATTCCGGCCACTGTGGAAGAGGAAATCAAAAAGGCCGAGGATGAAGCAAAACGCGCCCGGCTGGTGTGCGACTGGGTGGCCAGCATGACGGACAGCTTCGCCTTCCGTACCTACCGGCGTCTGTTCGATGCCGGCTTTGGCTCCATCACCGACTTTGTCTGATACGGCTTTTGGTTGGGCGGGAATTTGAGAAAAGGCAATCCTTCGTGATTGACCCGGAATCCGGAAATCGTTTAGCCTCGGAATTCCAACCCACCCAACCACCCATGTCCTCTGCCACCCTGGAGGCTACGGCTTCCGCCGCACCCGCTGCTGACAAGCTAACCAAAAAGATTCTCACGGCCGACCACCCCACCTGGTGCCCGGGCTGTGGTGACTTCGCCGTCCTGGCCGCCTTCTATAAGGTTCTGGAGAAGCTCCAGTATCCGCACGAGAAGATCGTCTGTGTCGCAGGCATCGGCTGTTCTTCGCGATTCCCCTACTTCGTCAACAGCCACGGCATTCACTTCATCCATGGCCGCGCCCTACCCCTGGCCACCGGCATCTCGCTGAGCCGTCCCGATGTACATGTGTTTGTTTTTGGCGGGGATGGTGACGGCTTTTCCATCGGCGGCAATCACCTCAACCATGCGGCCCGCAAAAATGTGAAGCTGACCTATGTCATCATGGACAACTTCGTCTATGGCCTGACCAAGAAGCAGACCAGCCCCACCAGCCCGCAGGGTTTCAAGTCCAAGACCGACCCCACCGGCAGCATTGACCGGCCGATCAATCCGATGAAGCAACTGCTGGCCAGCGGTGCCACCTTCATTGCCCGCACCCACGCCGCCCAGGTGGCCCACATGGTGCAGACCTTTGAGCGCGCCATCCAGCACGACGGGTTCAGCGTGGTGGAGTGCCTGAGCGAATGCGTGATGTTCTACCAGGGGTCCTTCGACAGCAGCACACCGCGCAAAGGTGGTGTCTATGACATCATCGACGAAACCCAGCATGACGTCACCGATGACGTCGCCGCCTTCAAGCTGGCGGATCTGCCTGCCCCCGGGAAGTTCGGTGTGTTTTACCAGGTGGAGCGCCCGACCAAGAATGACCTGGAGCAAAAATGGATTCAGGACACCCAGGCTAAGCTTGGCGGCCTGAGCCAGAAAGACATTCTCAAAAAGCGTCTTGAGGCCATGCGCTGAGGCCGGCCGGATACCGTTGCCTTCCGCCCAGGTGAACGAAGGCAACGGCTCGCAAACAGGTCATTTCTTCAAAGCCTGGATGGCATCCACCATCACGCGGGCAAACAAATAGTTTTGCAGAGGGCGTTTGCGCAGGGATTCCACCTGCTGGGCCCACACACGCTCCAGTTCTGCTGTCGCAGCAGGGGTCTGATCTGCCGCAGCCGCTGTCAGCTGTACCGTCATCGCATCAATGTCCCGGCGGATGTTCACTTCATCCAGGCCTCCTTTGAAACGCTGGGCAAACTGCTTCGCCAGCTTTTGTGCCTCGGCCTTCTTCCCCTGGTTCAGCAAGGCTGTCAGCCGGGCATATTCCTCATAGGCCACTGAACTCCGCCGGTTGGTGAGCGAGGAATATTTCATCGCTTCATCCCACTTCTTCATCGCCACACAGGCGAAGGACAGCCGGTAGGTGTCAAAGTCGCTACGCGGGTTCTTTTGCGCCCAGGCATCCTGACGTTCCATGGCCAGACGGAGACTTGCCGCCGCCTCCAGCGGCTGGTTTTGCGCCATCTGGCAGGCGGTCAGATCCAGCATGGACTCGATGGCAAAATAATTGAGCTGGCCGTCCGTCGCCCGCTTGTAATTTTCGGTGAACAGCTTCGCGGCTTGAGGGTAGTTGCGCAGGCCAAATTCCGCCGAAGCCAGCGCCTTGTAAAAAGCGTACGGAATGCGCGCATCGCCTCCGTCTGGAGGCAGATGGGGGAACACCTCTGCCAGGGTCACTTTGGCCGCTGCAAAATCTCCCATCTCGGCCTGGGCTTCGGCGAGATCCGTCCCTGTTTCCAGCAGCTTGGCTTTGTCCTGGCCGAAGTTGGCCTTGGCATGGGCGTAAGCGCGGGCATGCACCCGGGCGGCTCCGTCATAACTGCGGGCATACCCGTGCAACTTCCCTATTTCATTGAGCGCATACAGCATCTGCTCGGAGGTTTCTCCATAGGCATTCGCTGCATTGTAGAGAGCATACTTTTCCTGCGCAGCCGCCAGTTCTGGCTGTTTGGCGATCAGCAGCGGATAAACAAAATGGGCCGACCGGTGAGCAAAGTTGGTCAGCTTGCTGGCCAGGAAAGGCCTGAAAACATTGGAGTCTTCGGTCCGCACACCGGTGCCGAGGAACCTGCCGTCCACATACCAGCCACCCGGGCGCTGACGGGAAAGCAAAATCATCCCGGCCCGTTTTTCCGGAAGTTCCACCCCCATGACGTGGGGATAGAAACGAATGCCTGGGTTGGTGGCAAAGGCATTTCCTTTCTCATCCAGGATCTCCACCTTGTCCGCATGAATGCGGAGCCCCTTCCAGAAAGGGTTGTTTTTGAAAACGATCTCCAGCGGTTTGTCAGCGGCAGTGGCTGGCAGCTTGACCGGGCCCGTGGCCCCGCGTACCTCAAACTCGCTCATGTCCTTCATGCTGCCTTTCACAAAAGTGCGCAGGTCATCCCCAAACACATGAAGGGTGATGTCACCGCTCCGATGCTCGGCTTTCACGATCCCGGGTTCGACCATCGAGATCGCCGTGTAGGTCCCGGTCACCTTGCCGTCATTGGCCAGCATCTCGATTTTTTCTGGCAGGAAACGCAACCGCGGTGAGGTGTTATAAGAGTTCTCCCAATCCACATTGCTGAGGGCGGCAGAGAACGCCTCATTGCTCGCAAAGGCAGGAAGGGATTGCTGCCCATGCAGCATCGAGGAGCCAGTTGCCAGCGTCCAGGCACCGGCAATCATCAGAGGAACAAAGGACGGAAACACTCTCATTTCGGTATTTTTTCTATCTTGGTCTGCCCATGAAATACTGAACTCAGGCGAGCGGAGTCAATCTGGAAGGTTTGACCTCACGACGGTCTCTGCTACAGAGTAACGATGGTTCCTCGCAAGTTTGTTCCCCACCCCTTCGCCTATCACCAGGAGCTCGATGTCCGCATCGAGAACCTGACCAATGAGGGCAGCGGAGTCGCCCGTGTGGACGGCTGGGTGGTGTTTGTCCCTTTTGCGCTTCCTGGCGAAAAGGTGCGCTGCCGGATTTTCCGGAACCACAAGAACTACAGCAGCGCCGATCTCGTCAGCGTGATTGAGCCTTCTCCTGAACGGGTGGAGCCG
>DASWXG010000675.1:0-3540 GCA_036405615.1 Prosthecobacter sp.
CCCTTCATGTAAACATCGACTTGATTGCCATTGTTCACCACAGCGGAGATCTCAGTGAGGACAAAGACGTCCGAGCCGACTGACACAACCTTATCAGCCGCGCACACCCCTGAAGGAGCGATAGTTAAGGAACCTACAACCAGTATCAGTGCGAGAAGTGATTTTTTAGCCATAGCCTGAGGATCCTAACATGAACGTCAAGACAAGCGCCCTCCTGGAAAGGGAGGGGTTTTATTTTTCAGGACTTATACCACCGCTCCATGCGCTTCTCCCGCTCCCTGGCCAAATAGTCTTCGTTGCCTTCTTTCCAGGCTTGGACTCTCTCCTGTTCGGCCTGCCGATATGCAGGGTCGTTATCATAACGCTTCTGCCAAGTCTTGCGCTTGGCCTCGCGGGCTTTGGCAGGGTCTTTGTATGGCATATACCAACAAATACCCTCTTATTCCTTTTGCAAGTGCAGCTCAAGGAAAGGCGTGTGCAAAACGTGTGCCGCCACCGAATCAGGCTACACGACACACTGAACGTCAACGCTTTACAACGATTGTGCAGAGGCTTCGAATCCCCTTAGCTCCACGGATAGCCCTGACGACAACCGTTCCCGGCGGCCCCACCTAACAACCTATGGGTTCATCCATCATGATTCTTGCGGACACAGGCGGCTTTCCTCAATCCCCTGGAGCGTTCGAGGGGCCGTGTTCAACAGGCGGCAGACAGGCAAACGCGAATGCCTCCCAAGCGCCGGCCTAAGGCGCATGGGATTCGCTGACCAGGGTGGCCTGGGATTTCTTCCGCGAGGTGAGGGTGGAGCCGATGGAGGCGGAGACCACACAGGCGATGGCCAGGCACTGGAGGAGTGAGATCTGCTCACTGAGCAGCACAAAGGCGGACAGGGCTCCCAGAGCGGGTTCAAGGCTGAGCAGGATGCCAAAGGTCTTGGGATCCATCTGTTTCAAAGCGGCCATCTCCAGGGAGTACGGAATGGCGCTGGAAAGTACGCCCACTGCGATGGCGGTGGGCAGCAGGCCGAGATCGCTGAAAACCGGCCAGGCGGCCGAGGTGCCAAAGGGGGCGACGGTGAGGCAGGCGATGGTCATGCCTATGGCTGTGACCGTGCCGGAGTGGGACGACGCGCCCGCCTTTTGCCCCACCAGAATGTAGGTGGCCCAGGACACCGCTGCTGCCAGGGCAAAACCGATGCCAGCCCAGTCGAGACCGGGCTGGACCTGGGTCAAGGGCAGCAGCAGGGCGACGCCGGCCAAGGCCATGGAGGCCCACAGGACATCCAGCCGCCCTCGCGAAAGAAAGAAGGCGACTGAGAGCGGGCCGAGGAATTCCAGCGCAATGGCGATGCCAATGGGCAGACGCGCAATGGCCTCATAGAAAGTCAGATTCATGACGCCCAGCACCACGCCATAAAGCACGACCTGCCGCCATGGAAGGCGCGCGAGAGACGTGCGCCACGGCCGCCACAGGGCCAGCAGTACCAGGCCGCCAATGGCCAACCGGACAAAGGTGGTGCCCGCTGCGCCCAAGATGGGAAACAGGCCTTTCGCCAGGGACGCCCCCACTGTCAGCGAGACCATGGACCCAATCACAAGAGCCGGAGCAAAGAGGATCGACCGAGGAGTGTGGGACATGTCTGTGTTGTTCTAAGGTATGGCCGAAAGCCGGGCAAAAGCAAAGGAACCAGGAGGCGGGCGGCCTTAAAGAGTGGACAAATATGAAACCAGATGAGCGGCGCGACGCTCGCGTGCGCTCCCCTTCTCCTGACACTTTAGGAAGGGATGCGCTGCCGATGAGCGGCGCGAGGTGGTATCCAGGCGGGCGGTGCCGGTTGAGGGTGAAGGAGAGGCCGTTTGGCAGACCTAGAACGCAGGTTGCGCGTGGTCCCTGAGCTGCTTTGCGCAGACGTGTTACAGCGTTTGGAGGCGAAGGCTTGGGGGCCCAGGCTGGCAGTCGGGATCTGTAAGCACCTTCACAAATCCTCCTGAATGAAAAAGGCCGGAACCTTGCGGTTCCGGCCTGATGCAAAGGTGCGAGGAAACCCTTATTTAATGACCTTCTCGTCGGCCTTGGCCGTGGTCGGGCGCTTATGGGTCAGTTCCAGGAAATCGCGCATGATGTTCACGGTCTCCAGTTTCATGGGCTCCAGGCCGTAGGGGAACTTGGCGGCGTCGGAGGCACCTTCTTCGCCGTCGTTCTTGGAGGCCATCTTCATGCCGGTGCTCTGCTCGCGGGTGAAGGCAGACTCAGGCACCAGTTCGGGGGCGTCCACATTGTCCAGGGTCAGGTGATAGACTTTGAAGCCGTCGTCCTTCAGTTTTTCCTTCAGGGACTTCACGCGGGTGGCGCGCTCTTCATCCTGCTTCTCACGGCGGGCTTTGACCTCAGCGGTTTCCTTCTCGCGCTCAGCCAGGCTGAGGGAGGCGGTGTTGCGGTCGATGCGCTCCTTGAGGCGCTTGGACTCGTCCTGGATGTACTGGAACTCCGGGTTGGCGGTCATGCGGGTGGTCAGACGGCTGCGCAGATCATCCAGCGGATAAGGCTTCTCTGTGATGAGGCTGTACTTGCGGGCCGGGATGGTGTCATAAGGCAGCGGGTTTTCAGCCGAGGCTTCACCGATGTCGAGCACGTCGCGGATGGATGGCAGCACCAGGTCCGGCTCCACACCCTTGAGCTGGGTGGAACCACCGGCGATGCGGTAGAACTTCTGGATGGTGACCTTCAGGTTGCCTGCGCGGCTCTTGTCGCTGAAGAAGGGCATGAAGCGGTCCACCGGAAGGATGGTCTGCACGGTGCCTTTGCCGAAGGTGGACTTGTCACCCACGATGAGGGCGCGGCGGTAGTCCTGAAGTGCGGCGGCCAAAATCTCCGAGGCGGAGGCGCTGGTCTTGTCAGTCAGCACGATCATGGGGCCGTCATAGAAGGCCTTGGGCGTTTCGCATTCGCGCCAGGAGATGGACCCGCGCCAGTCTTTGGCCTGCACCACAGGGCCGGCAGGGACAAAGAGACCGGTAAGGCGGATGGCCTCTTCCAGAGAGCCGCCGCCGTTGCCGCGAAGGTCCAGCACGAGGCCGTCGATCTTCTCCTTCATCAGGCGGGTCAGCAGACGCTGCACATCATCCGTGGTGCTCACGGTGCCTTCTTCCATGTCGGCATAGAAGGAGGAAAGATTGATCCAGCCGATCTTCATGGGCGGGCCCATTTCAGCCGGGGTCTGCAGCAGCTCGGCATTGGCCAGTTTTTCCTTCAGTTCCACCTCGCCACGGACGATGGAGATGATCTTGGTGCTGGTAGGATCATCCGCAGGATTGATGCGGAGACGCACGGTGCTGCCTTCCTTGCCGCGGATCATGTCCACGATCTTCTGCAGCTTCATGTATTTGGTTTCGACAAACTCCGCGTCGCCCTGGGCCACACCGGTGATCTTGTCGTTCAGCTTCAGCTCCCCCTGCTTGTCAGCCGGGCCGCCGACGACGATGCCCTGGATCTGGGCCACATCATCCACCAGACCGAGGAGGGCGCCGATGCCCACCAGCT
>DASWXG010000676.1:0-6373 GCA_036405615.1 Prosthecobacter sp.
CTTAGCAGCTATGTTCCTCATTTACCATAGTGCGAGCCAAGGAACACTTTAGGAGCATTTTAAGGTGACCCAGCGCATCACCCGGCCGCTGCCAGGCGGCGGAGGCTTTGGGGCGGGTGGCCGAAGAGGCGGAGGAAGGCCCGGCGCATGCGTTCAGGATCGCCAAAGCCGACGCTCTCGGCGATGGTTTCGATCGGCTCGGTGCCGTGCTCGATCCGTGGCCGTGCGGCCTCTGAGCGCAGGCGTTCGATGGCCTTGGCGGGCGTCTCGCCGGTCTCTGCCACAAACAGGCGGCCAAACTGCCGCGTGCCCACCCCGGCCACGCGGGCGAGGTCTTCCATCTGCAAGGACTTGCGCAGGTGGTTGCGGATGTAGGTGAGCACGGTGCGCATGCGGTCCGTCTCGGGCTCCATTTCCAGCAGGGCGGAAAACTGCGACTGCCCGCCGGGGCGGCGGTGATACACCACGAGGCTCTGCGCGGTGGCGCGTGAGACCTCCGTGCCGAGGTCTTCCTCGATCATGGCAATGGCGAGGTCAATGCCTGCGCTGATGCCGGCGGAGGTCCAGATGTTGCCGTCCTGGGTAAAGATGCGGTCGCCATCCACCCGCACCTGGGGAAACAGCCGCTGCAGCAGCGAGGCATAGCGCCAGTGCGTGGTGGCCCAGCGCTGCTCCAGCAGGCCTGCGGCCGCCAGGATGAAAGCCCCGGTGCAGACACTGGCGACACGCCGCGCCCCGGCGGCACTGCGGCGCACGGTGCGCTGCAAACCGGCATTGGCGGGGGAAGGCTCCACCACATCCAAAGGACCGCCCATAACCATCAATGTATCATAGGGCCGCCTCCGGATAGGGGCCGTCTGCACGGCAAGTCCGCTGGAGCTGGTGACCATGCCGCCCTCCTGGGAAACGACGTGCAGCCGGTAGGGTCTGCGGGCGGTGATATCCCCTGCGGTTTCAAACGCGGCCAGGGGGCCGCTGAGGTCCAGGATCTGAAAACCGGGGAAGACCATGAGGGCGATGTCGCGGTCCTGAACAACCTGCGGGGTCTTGCGGCGGCGGGCGGAAGCGGGGGGCATCATCTTCATCGGCTGGCATGGGGTTCCGGCTTCCGCAGGCACTGCCGGAGGGGCTGCGGCACGCCGGGAAACATCATGGCTTAAAACGAGGGAATGAGGGTTCTCTGTCACACTCAATCATCGGAAAACAGGAGTGTCTTTTTTCGAGGGTTATTTGTCTTTTCGGACATCGGCCTTTGCCCGCAGCCTGGGTGGGTGCCGCCCGGCTCTCCGGATGGCTTCAAACCCGAAACAAACCAGACCAAGCCATGATCCAACATCCCAAAGACAGGCCCCACCGCCGCGATGAGAGCGGCCCACCCCACCTGCCCCCCACCCCGGCGCACTCGCGGCGGGACATCCTGACGTTCGGCGGCATGGCCGCCCTGGCCACGCTGCTGGGCAGCCCCCTCCCTGCCGCCGGCCAGGCTGCCGGGACAGCCGGGGTGCCAGCAGACGGGCGACCATTCGAGATCGTCATCGTCATCTATCCCAAAGGTGCCCTGCTGGACTTCGCTGGCCCCAACGAGGTGTTCCAGCGGTTCAAGAACACCCGGATCCGCTACGCCAGCCCGGACGGCGGAATGGTGACGGTGGAAAACGGCCTGGCCTCCGGCCCCACGGAGCGCCTGGCGGACATCCGCAAAGCTGATCTGCTGCTCATCCCCGGCGGGCCGGACCTCGCGCCCATGGTGACACCGGAGGTGCAGGCGCACCTCCGCCGCCTCTCAGACAGCGCGCAGTACGTCACCTCCGTCTGCACGGGCTCGCTCGTGCTTGCGGCTGCCGGTATCCTCAAGGGCAAACGCAGCGCCTGCCACTGGGCCTGCCTCAATCTCCTGAAGGAATACGGGGCGATTCCGGATGCGGCCCGCTTTGTCAAAGACGGCCGGTTCATGAGCGGCGGCGGTGTCACCGCAGGCATTGACTTTGCCCTGCGCGTGGCGGCGGAGCTGCACGGGCCGCTGGTCGCCCAGAGCATCCAGCTCGCCATCGAGTACGACCCCGATCCGCCCTTCCGCTCCGGCCATCCACGCGTGGCCCCGCGCGAGGTGCTCGACCTTGTCGAGGCGGAGATCCCCGGCTCTTCCAAAGGGCTCTACAACCTGGTCCGGTAACGCGGGCTTTCATCCATCAACCCCCATCCATTCCATCCTTTTGGTTAATCCACCCAGACACATCCCTATGAAACGCATCTCTTTTGCCTTTGTTCTCGCCGCCTCCGCCGCTCTCCTCCTCATCCTCGGCCCGGCCAGGGTTTCAGCCGACGCACCTGCCGCGCTGGACGCTGAGATCAAGGCTGCCAACGCCCGCTGGGCCGAGGCCTACAACCGGGGCGACATTGAAACCGTGGCCAGCCTGTACACAGACAACGCACGGCTGCTGCCGGAAGGCAGCGACCCCATCGAAGGCCGCGCGGCCATCTCCCGCTATCTGCAGGAGCTGCGCACGGCCACCTGGCCGGATGCGGTGCGGTTCAGCAATTACGAAATCCATTCGGACGGCCAGTTCGCCGCCGAGTACTCGGATGTCGAGATCCTGGGCAAGGACGGCACGGTCAAGGTCCGCAGCAAGCAAGTCCTCGTCTTCCTCAAACAGCAGGGCCAGTGGAAGCTGCACATGGACATCTGGACCAACAACACCCCGCCCAAACCCCAGGCCCCGTGACCTCCCCAGACCGCTGACGGCATTGTGAGCGAGCAGCAGCCCCGGCAATCCAGGCCAGCGGACGCGGGAAATCCTGCGTCCGCTGGTTTTTTTTACGTTTGCGCGCTGGTGGTTTGTGGAGCGCACGCATCTGGCGTGCTGCTTTCCACGCCTCGCGGAAGCCGTCTCCTGAGTCACGCAGCCCTGTTGCACACAGCACGCAGGTGCCGCAGGGTGCCTTGTCCAGAAAGAATCCGGCATTCCCCCAAGCCGTGACTTTGGCAAGTCACGCTCCTTGCCCGGGACCTTTTTCAGACTGTCTTTGGGGCACTCGGCGGCACCGCATGGAAAGCCTTCATCATTCTGTCCCCCTTCTGAAAAACGCCCGGAACGGATGACAGAATAATGAAGGACAAAGTCATGGCCCTATTTCTCCTCGAAGCCCCTGACACCACGAACGGGTTCTCGCCGACGATCTGGCAACAGCGCGAGCCATAGTAGCCAGGGCTTTAGCCCGGGACGGGTGGCTGGGGCATGGATGCCGCAGCGAGAGAGACCGCTCCAAACCATGGGCGATGCCACCGTGTGCCGGGCTAAAGCCCCGGACTACTTTGCCTGGCGGATTCGCATGAGGCCATGGCAGGCCTAACCTGTTATCCCTTCACCCGATGACTCTGGGGCACTCGTTGGCCCCCCATGGAAGGCCTTCCACCTGCTCACAATACACGTTCACCACCAACCGCTTCCCATCCCCTCCCCCTCATTCTTCCCATTATTTTGTCATTTTTTAAAATACCCCTCCGTGCGGGCTCTTTGGCAACGGCCAGCCTGTAACACCGCAACGTTTCACGTTTCATACCGATGCGTGCTTGATGTTAGGAAAACGGCGTTTAATTTAGGGACATGGCTGGCAGGGTGATGAACTGGGGTGTGGAGGAGATGCTGCGGGTGGCGGCACGAATGGCGAACGAGCAGGGCTGCGAGGTCCGCGTGGGCAGGCAGGGCGACTTCTGCGTGCGCCCCCTGGGCAAGGAGGCACGGCAGCCAGCGGCCACCTCCACAGAGCGGGTGCGCAGGCACCGCCTGGCACGCAAGCTGGCACGTGCATCCGCCACCGCCACACCCCATGCCGAGAATGAACAGTGTGAAATACTGTCTGGCGATGTCACCCCCGCCGCTGCGGCAGAGGAGGTAAACGGCAAACCTGCTGTGGAGGACTCCGCCCCGGCAGCATGCGCCGGAGAGGGACAGGAGGCACGGGTTTACGAGGATGCGGAACCCGGGATGCCTGCCCGCACGCCCGCCCTCGAAGGTCCGTTGCCAGAGCACGGAAAGGGGCTGCGGCATGAGGAAAAGACGCTGCCGGGCCATGCGGCCGCATGCGCTCCGCATCCAGTTTGCGGGCAGAAGCCGGGCCTCCTGGCCGGGGCTGAAACGGCCAGTCCCCAGGGGGATGAAACGCAGGCAACGTTGCACGGTGTTTCACCCGGAGAGGCTGCCCCCTCTTTCCCTCCCTCTCCTCCTTCCCCCAGTCCCCCATCCTCCACACCCGCCCATACTCCCGCACCTCCTCCCGCGTACCAGGCGCGTGGCCGCCGCCGGCGGCGCAAGGGCTCTGCCGCCCCTGGTGCCGATGTGGAGAAGACGGTGGAAGCTGCCAATGCCGAACCTCTGCCCCCGGGCCTGGACACGGCGGTCTTCCGCCCGGTGTGGGAAAAATGGTGCCAGCACCGCAGCATGCTGGCCAGACGGCATCCGGAGAAAGCCTGGAACCCGGACGCGGCCCGCTACACGCTGGAGGAATGCCTGCACCACGGCGAGGAAACCGCGCTGGTGGCCCTGCGCCTCTCCCTGGCGAACAGCTGGCAGAGCCTGGTGTGGGAGCGCGTGCTGGCCTGGCAGAAGACCGCGAAGAAAGCCGAGCGGAAAGCGCAGGCCGCGCCCTCCGGCGTTTCGTTTCCGTCCCGGGATCATCACGACGGCAGACGCTGCGACAGCCCCCGGCCCCGCCACCGCGCCTACCAGGTGTCCGAGGCCACACGCGGCCTGACCCCGGCGCAGATCAGCGGTTTTTGAGGGCATCATGCCGCGCGGTCCGCGCATCTTCACGGCCAGCCCATTTTACTCCACATCATGAAACATCATTTTGCGATTCAAGATCTTCCCGGCCTGCCGCATTCCCATGAGGCCAGGATGGCCTCACTCCCAGTTATCCCGCCACGCGCCCCAAGGAGTGACGGCATCCTGCCGTCTCCTCCCCGCCCTGTGTGAATCCGGGCCGCTGTCTCTTCTGCGGCTTTCCATTCATCGCAAAACATCCGTTACCAACATTATCCAACCGCCCTCTTTTCCTTTGCACGTCATGAACACACCGCATGCTCCAGATCCTGATCCCGCTGCTGTCGCTGTCACGGTCACAGCCGCCCCCGCTGCTCCCCCGGCAGAGCCACGGCCCCTGGATGCCCTGGACAGGCTGATCCAGACCATCCGGGAGAAGTCGGAGGCGTTTGATCGCATGCTCGACGCGCAGCCGCAGTTTCAAACCTGCCCCTGGCATGGCGAAGGGCAGAGGCTGCTGGACCGCTTCGCCTCACGCAAGGCAGAGATGCCCGTGTACCTCTGCATGGCCTGCGCCCTGGATGCCAAAATGCAACGCAGCGCAGACCGCGTGGCCGCTGCGGGCATTCCTGCCGATGTCCACCACGCCACGCTGGACAACTTCCGCACAGACCGGCCCGGGGTGAGGCGCGACGCGGGCTACCTGTCCCCTGCGGCCTTTCTGAAAGCCGCGCGTGATTTTGACGAAGGCCGCCTGCGCAATCTCTTCCTCTGCGGCCCGCCCGGCGTGGGCAAGGGGCACCTGGCCGCCGCGCTGGCCAAGCGTGTGCTGCAGCAGGGCAAGTCCGTGCTGTGGGTGGAGTGCGCCCGCCTCTTCCGCGCCTGCCACGCCGCCTATGAGGAGGGCGGCGGGCTGGACAGCGTGGTGGGCCGCTATGCCGCCGTGACCCTGCTGGTGCTGGACGAGCTGTGCCTGCGCACCCTGCCGGCCGATGGCGAGGAGATCCTGTTCACGCTCTTCGACAGCCGTCACAAGGCCGGCCGCCGCACCGTGCTGCTGGGCAACGCCCCCTCTGAACAAACCCGTGCCTGGCTGGGCGACCGCGTCTGCGACCGCCTGCGCACCGGCGGCGTTACTTTTTGTTATGGCGAATGGCAGAGCGCCCGCGGCACCGAGGTGGAAGGCCAGTTCACCTGGTGAGGCCGCCGCCTCCCTGCCGCCTGCGGTTTCGCATCACAGCGGCGGATCTTCCACGCCCTGGAACACCTTGCGCGCGATCCAGAAACACAGGTCGCCATCCCCTTCCTCCCAGGTGTCCCGCTGCCGGTAGATATAGGTAAACTTGCGCAGCACCTGCCCGCCCTGCGTCAGTGTGAACTCCCGCTTCCGGCCCACCCACGGCAGCCGCAGGTGTGCTCCCGTCCCCGCATCCACGGGATAGACCTCCGCCCCGATCTGCAAAAACCGGCCCGCCCCGGTCTGATACAGCGCGACAAACAGAACCTCTCCGGGTTCCCGGCCGGTAACCAAAAGTTCTGCAAAACTCCGTGTCCAGGGTGCCGCCCCGGCGCAGGCACTACCGGATTCTTCCTTCCCGGTCACCACCTCGAAA
>DASWXG010000677.1:0-3761 GCA_036405615.1 Prosthecobacter sp.
ATTTGTTCTTGCTGAATTCGTTCATTTGAATACTGTTCTATTGAACTCATTCAAAACCATGATTCAACTTCACTCTGTTGTTTTTGGAACGCTTACTCCCGAAGCTGTTGTGGGTCAGGAGCGTCTTCAGCAATGGCTCAATGACTTGAGCCCCCGTCAGATCAGCTTGCTGCGTTCGGAATTCCGTCATCCGGAGCGGTCCGCCACCAAGCCGATGATTCGCAAAGCTCGGGCCGCCATTTCAAACATCACCGGCTACATCCCGGGTCGGCAACCGCTGACCGAAAGCCCCAGCTGGGGTCTCGCCATCCGCGCTTAAACCTTTCTTTGCTATGAAAATCATCCTGCCCTGCATCGTCCCGGACGAATTCAAAAGCAATGCGCTGGCCCAGGCCGCCCAGCAGTCCATGATCGACAGTCTTGCCCGCCTCAAACGGCGTTCCCAGGAAGCGTACATCGAGCTGCACACCGAACTGGTACATCCGGAGAAGTGCCGGGAAAAGCCCATGACAGCCTGGGCAGAACTGGAACTGGTCAAGATCACCAGCTCCCAACCCGGCAATGGCGTGAATCATCGTCAGGGCCATGACTCCCCTGGCTGGAACATCCGTCTGCTGACAGCCTGGCCTCACACAACGGAGTCCAGAATCAGCAGCGACCCCAGTGTGGAGAGCCTTCTTTAAGCCGCCACAATGGCGATCTCAGGAGCCTGCGGATTGCCATACTGACGCTCCTCCCGAAGCCGCTCGTTCAGAATCCAAGGACTGGCCCAAACACCTCCGTCTGTTCTGACTTCGGCATGGTTTTTGGGGAACCAGACTTGCTTGTGAAACAGGTCACCAAACCAAACTCGCACACGAAGCGCGTTTTCGCTGACCGACGTAATCTGAGCACCGGAGAGTTGTCGCATAGGCTGTTACAACTTCTATTCGGCTCCAAAAGCTTAACCACGTCTGCCGCGTGCCAAGATTGTTGACTGATCGGCGGTCAGCGCAAAGTCCACCGTCCCCTTTGGACCGCTTGCTGTTTCGGATCTCCATTCCATGAAGCAGGCGGCCCGCGCGGGCCCTCAATTGTGCATTTTCGCGCCTTTTCAGGTACATTCGCGCCGCATTTTCAGTGATAGCTCCCAGGCAAGGGAGTGCCGGAGACAGGACTCGAACCTGCACTAGTTTCCCAACCAGATCCTAAGTCTGGCGCGTCTACCAATTCCGCCACTCCGGCAAAGGAAGGGCAGGCTTATGTTCCCTCTGGGGAGCGCGGCTGCAAACGATTTGTCGCGACGAGGCGCACAGCGAGCCACCCGGTGAGCAGCACAACCACCAGCGGCATGAGGCCGATCTTGAGGTTGCTGCCGATCCAGGGCAGCCAGCCCGGAATGGAGCGGGTCAGCGCGCTAAAATACTTCAACCCAAATACCCAGCCCCCATGCAGGCCGATGCCCAGCCACAGCGCTCCGGTCTTCATGCGAGCCTGCGCCAGCACCCAGCCCACGGCAAACAGAGTGGCAAACTCGGCCAGGAGGAAATTCACATTACCAAACCCCACAGCGATCTGCCGCAGCACGGTGAAACCGCTGGCCCAAGTCACCTCGGAGTCCTCGATCTGCCAGCCTTCCGGCGGCTTGAGAAAATGCACCAGGGCAAAGACAAACGTGCCTGCCATCAAGGCACTGCGCACAGACATGGTGCGAAGAAGAAGGCCCAAAAGAAGGCCGCGGAAGAAGAACTCCTCAATGACGCCCGCCCCGAGAGCCGCTGTGAGCGGCTCGCCAAATTTCAGCCAGTCCGGCCTGGGCCGCAGCTGATAGGCCCCCATTTGAAGGAACACAAAACCGAGGGCCAGCAGCAGACCGGCAGCCAGTCCGAAACCGGCAGCCCACTGACCGATGCCTGAGGCCACCGGTTTCCACTTGGGGAGAAGGCTCCGATCCAGACGCACCCAGCGCAGGAACGGCCAGATGAACACAATGGCACAGACCAGCACGGCCCGATTGAAATAACGGGTGAAATGCGCCCGGCTGATCTCGCCCTTGAGCCACGCCGCAAAACCGCCATCTCCCAGCCAGCCCTTGGCCCACTGACCGCCTTCAAACAGGGCCGGTGCCAGCAGCGCCCCGCCCACCATGACCGCAGCCAGATAGAGAAGGAGCTTGGGGAGGGCGGATGAATGGCTGGCGTTGGCAGCTTGCATGGAGACGATACTAGCGCATTCTGGACGCTCTCAATGACCAAAAACCAAATCCACGAATGGCACGAGCGCCTGGAAGACGGGCGCAAGCAATACATTCGCGCCTACTGGAACTCCCGCGAATGGAACTTCCGTCTGGCTCACCCTGACGGTGAAGCCTGGGGTCCCATGACGCCCACCGCTGACACATGGCTGAAGCTGCGGGATCTTCTGTTCCGCAAATACCAGCGCAAAAAGCTGCCCCTGAAACATCTCCAGAGCGTGGAACTCGTGATGGAAAAGCTGGGCATTCCCCTTCCCTCCGAAGAGCAGAACGACGAATCTGACGAACAGGACGACTATTAAGATCAGGCGCTGGCAGCGCCCCTTTAAAGACAATGACCGGCCATGCTGATGCAACAGCATGGCCGGTCTGTTTTAAGGAAGGCTTATCGCACCGGCCCGGTGCTCTGCAGGTAGCGCACCAGGTGGATCACCTGCTCTTCACCCAGCGCCATCAGCAGGCCTTCCGGCATAAGGCTCATCGGAAGCTGCTGCTGTTCCTGCACCTCGCTGCGTTCAATGACCAGGCGCTCGGCCGGAGTCTGCACCGTGAGCGTTTTGGGGTTCTGTTCCGGAATAACACCCGTGATGGTACGGCCGTCTTTCAGCTTGAACACGGTCATGCGGTAATCAGCCGGCACAATGGCGCTCGGGTCCAAGATGTTTTCCAGCAGGAAGGTCAGCTTGTGGCGGTCGCCGCCCGTCAGGTCAGGACCGATCATACCGCCTTCGCCATACAGCTTGTGACAGGCCGCACAAGCAGTCATGAAGACCATCTTGCCTTTAACGGGATCTCCCTTGGCCAGAGCGGCAGGAGTCAGCAAAGCGGTCCACTTTTCCATTTCAGCCTTTTTGGCTTCCGGAGTATCGCGCAGCTCTCCCCAGGCCTCCGTCAGCTTTTGAGTCAGTTTTTCGTCTTTCAGGCTGACAATCGCACGGGCTTGGTAAGGCGTGATGGCCGAAGGTGGCACTTTGCCTGCCTTCACAGCATCCAGCAGGGCATGGGCATAAGCCGGGCGGCTGATCAGCGTATCCACCGTAGCGGTCTGCTGCTCCAGGCTGCGGCCCGGCCACGGATAAATGAGCGCCTTGGGAATGGAACTGTCGTCGTAAGCCGCCAGCGCGCTGCGGGCCTGGACAGCCAGCACCTTGTCATTCACCAGACCGCGAATGATCGGCAGCAAGTTTGGCTTCGGTGTGCGGGTGAGGCTGGCAAAGGCATTGCGGCGCGCAGGGCCATCTCCTTCGGTGTCTTTGACGATAGGAATCAGCTCTTCCATCGGGCGACCGCCGCCGAAGATGATGGAGAGTTGGCGGACTTCCTCGAGGAGTGAGGGCATCTTGCCCTCATTGGCTGAGGCTGGGCCGCCTTTTTCCCCTACACCAAGCTGCTTAGCCAGCTCATCCCAACCCTTCGGTTTGGGAGCCTTGTTCCAGCCATTCAGCGCAGCGGCCATGCCGTCGAGCACATCCTTTTGCACCTCGGGCAGTTTCACCATCAAAGCCACCAGCGCATCCACCGCCGCAGG
>DASWXG010000678.1:0-3750 GCA_036405615.1 Prosthecobacter sp.
AATTCGCGCCCTTCATGATGGAGCCCACGGATTTCCCCTGCATCCCAAGGAGGTCCTAATATGAATCTTTCAGCGGAGACCGAGTACAAGCAGTTTCTCGTTAACAGTCTGGTCCGTTTTTTTCCCGATGTGGATTTCCACCTATTGGCGATGACGGCTTTCAGCGTAATGCGCGAACGCGAGGCGGGCGAAGTCACTGTGGAGTTCGTGGAACGGGTGCGCATGAAACTCAAGGATGCAGAACATGTGACAAGCCAGTGGCGGGCCACACCTTCGCTGCTGACCGCCTCCTAAAAGAGGCCGGATGAATCCCGTTTCTTTTTCCACCGCGTGAATTGGGGAGCTAAGCCCATCGAATCGTTATCCCTTTGGGGAACACGGAACGCATTTCCGGGGCGGGAGGGGGCCTTGATCGTCTTCTGGCCTGCAACTGGCAGCGATTGTTCTCTCAAGAGGAAGCCATCGATACGCTCGGCGACTTCAGCTTTTTGCCTACGCTTTGTACAACCGCACGAGACCTGCAGGGCGATGGGAACATGTGAATCCCCCGATTGACCCCCTTCGCGTTTCCTTCCTTTTGACCCAGCTCCAAGGTGAATTCCCGACCATGTCGCCCAGTGCGCTGGTCCAGGCCATTCTCTATGTGGAAAGGGATGTGGTGCCCAATGAAACCCTGGAAGCCTACACCAGCCGTGTCCGCGAGACAGTGCGGCGTGCTGAATCTCATGCCGTCAGGATGCAGGCTTAGCGCGCGCTGGCCAGTCTCAGACCGCATCATCCAAAGCAATATCTCTGGCAAAAGAGCATGGCACGGACATTCGTACGGCCAGTGGATGTCCATGCAGCGAATGAGTGCGGACTAGACTATGGACACCCCACGTCTCCAAACACTGCTACAGCGTCTTCAGGCCGAGTTTCCTGAAATCGCGGAGGCTGATCTCCGCATGGCGCTGCGCTGCGTGGATGCTGAGGCTTCCGCGCAAGAGTCGGCGGAGGCGTACAAATACCGGCTCCGCCAGGCCGTGAAACGCGCCCGCGATGCGGGGCAGCGGGCCACGGTGGACAAGCCGCTCCAGGCCAGCCTAACTATGAATACCGAGCCGAGGAGCCTCCGCACAGGTGGGAATGGTAGCGGAAGCAGCCATACCGCCTGCTGGAGCCAGTCGCAGCCGCAGGTCAGCGGCCATACACGGCCTGTTCTGCACGGAAGCCGTCTTTGATGACGGTTTCACGCAGGTTTTCCTTGGTCACGGAGACGATGGGCAGGAAGATGGAGGGGATCTTGGCGCTGCCGTTGTCTGACTCTTCCCGGGCGATGATGGGGCGGCGGGCGGCCAGCTTGAAAGCGAGATCGGCCGCCTGGGTGGCGAGGACCTTCAGCGGTTTGTAAACGGTCATGGTCTGGCTGCCAGCCACGATGCGCTGGCAGCCGGCGAGATCAGCATCCTGTCCGGTGACGATGACCTTGCCAGCCAGCCCTTCTTCAATGAGCGCCTGGATGGCCCCGCCGCCGGTGCCGTCATTGCTGGCGAGGATGGCATCGATCCCCTGCCCGGCTTTGGTGATGGCTGCGTTGGTGATCTTCTTGGCGTTTTCGGGCTTCCAGTCTTCCGCCCAGTCTTCAAAGACCACCTCGATGCGGCCGGCCTCAATGAGGGGCTTGAGAATGTTGTCCTGGCCTTGTTTGAAAAGAACGGCGTTGTTGTCCGTGCGCGCGCCGTAGATGCGGATGATGCGCAGCTTGCCCTGCGGCGGGACGCGGTCGGCAATGAAGCGTCCCTGCAGTTCGCCCACTTTGACGTTGTCAAAGGTGATGTAGAGGTCTGGCTCCGCCCCGGTGATGAGGCGGTCATAGGACAGCACAGGGATGCCCTCAGCATGGGCCATCTCCACCGCGCGGGCCATGGCGGCACCATTGTGAGGAATAACCACAAGTGCGTCAATACCACGTGTGATGAGGCTTTCCACATCCCGGAGCTGGCGGGTGTCATCGCTGTTCGCCGACTCCACAAAAACCTCAGCGCCCAGCTCGCGGGCCCGGGCCGTGAACAGATCTCGGTCGCCGATCCAGCGTTCCTCCTTCAGGGTGTCCATGCTGAGGCCGATGCGCAGTTTGCCTCCGGCCTGCGGGCCACGGCCGCCACCGCTCCCCTGCCCTTCCTGGCCACCACGAGACAAAACCAGCCCGGTGGCGATGCTGAGGGCACAAGAGACGAGAACCAGGACGATGCGCACATTCATGACACCGCACGGTTTAAGGCAGCCAGAGGCCGGATGGCGAGTGAAAAAAGCACCGGGCCTCGGGGGGAGGGCTCAGGCCACTTTGCTGTGACCCAGGTGCTGGCGGATGTGGGCCAGAACACCGGCGCAACCGTCTTCCAGGAGATCCAGCACTTTTTCGAAACCCTCCGGGCCACCGTAGTAAGGGTCGGGCACTTCTGTCTCTTCATGCCGGGTGCAGAACTCGCAGAAAAGGCGCACCTTGGCGCTGTGCAGTTTCTGCCGGTCAAAGGCGCGGAGGTCCACGTGGTTGCTCTGGTCCATGACCACAACGAGGTCGAAATCGGCCAGATCCGCATCCCGCACCTGGCGGGCAAAGCTGGTCAGTTCCAGGCCCCGGGCGTTGGCGGCGGCGCGCATGCGGTCATCGGCACGTTTGCCTGTGTGCCACCCGGCTGTCCCTGCGGAGTCGATGAACACCTCGGCGGCCAGGCCCGCGTCTTCGATGACCTGCTTCATGACGCCTTCGGCCGCCGGGGAACGGCAGATGTTTCCAAGGCAGACAAAGAGGAGTTTGAAAGCGGGAGGCGTGTCCATGAGCAGAAAGGAGACTGGGACCGGGTATAAGGGGCTGAGGCTTGCTCATGCACCGGCTCTTACGGCAGAAAGCGCCGCCAAAATGCCGCAAGCTGCACGATTGGCAATCAATGGAACGCTTGGCGGCCTTTTTCTACCCGGGGCTACTCCTCGATCCAGACCGTGCTGCCCAAGGGCACGAGGTCGAAGAGCTCCGTCACTGCCGAATTGCTGAGCCGCACGCAGCCGTGGCTGGCGGGGGTCCCGAGACGCCGTTCGTCATTCGTGCCGTGGATGTAGATGTAGCGGGCAAAGGTGTTGGCATTGCGTTTCTCGATGCCCTCCAGCCACAGGATGCGAGTGAGGACCAAGTCGTCCGCCGTTACCTGCTCCGGGGTCCATTGCCCCACGGGCTGGCGGGATTTAAAAATGGTTCCCCAGGGGGCGCCCTCGCCATGCTTTTCCTTCACCCGGAACCCGCCCAACGGAGTTTTGTTGCTGCCCTCTGTGTATCCCAGACCAAAACGGGAAGTACTGCAAGGCCAGCTCGTCACCGCCAGATGCCCTTCCCACAGCGTCAAAGTCTGGGTGGCCACGGAAACTTCGATTCTTCTGGGCAGGGCGGTGCTCATGACGCCGAATGTTTACACCCGTTTGGCGGCCTGCCCAAGGAGTGTTTGGGCAGCGCTCCGGTTTTCAGAACAGATCTTGACTCTTTCCGCTTTGGCCTGATAATAACCCTGTCTTCACGACACGGGGGCGTCCTGGTTTCGACGGGTAGTCTGCGATCGTGGTAGCATGCCGAGGATGATTCGTTGGCCTCGTTAATCACCGGATCAAACAAATAAAAGCAAACTCTTCTGAGCTCGCTCTCGCGGCCTAAGCACCGCGACGTTCTCAAGGCAATGTCTGGTAGCCTTGACGACGTCTTTACCAGACTGGCCAGCTGACCGG
>DASWXG010000679.1:0-8033 GCA_036405615.1 Prosthecobacter sp.
GTATCGTGGCTTTTTAGGACCCGCAGCCCCGCCAAAACTCCCTGCGGATCAAAGGCGAGCAGAGTCACAGTGGGGCCCGAATAGCCAATGATCTTGTCTCCCTCGGGCGAGGTGGTGGCAACATACCCCAGGAGTTTCCCATCCCGGTCCAGCACGGAACGTCTGCCATTGCCGGAGTCAGCGGGTCCCAAACTGGCGATGTCGTTGAAAAGGTCTTTCAGTCTGTCAGGCTGAAGGGCGGCTGTTGTTTCGGCCATTGTCTTCTCCTGGGCGGCCTGCCGCAAAACAAGAACAGCCGCTGCCAGGAGGAGCAAGCGCCAGATGCGGATAAACAGGGCGCGTTTGCGGTGGGCGGGCATGGAGGGAGGCAGGGAGGGAAGCTCTATAAACTCCACGCTCAAGCCGGCCTTGTCATTTCTGAAATGATCATGCGCTATGCATGATTAAATCATATAATTTGCATGATCTTTTTCTAACCCTGCTGCGCTAAAAGAGTAAATTTGAATGGGCACAAACTATTCATTCCTTTATGCGTTTCCGCTATTCCTTCATCTGGCCGCTGATTTGTCTAGGGTCCGTCCTGTTGTTGCTGGGGCGTGGTGAACTGAAGGCTGCCCCTGAATTCCTCGGCGATCTCGACGAAAACGGCATTTTTACAGCCCATGATCTCGCCAAACTGGCCGGTCACTCAGCCGGGCTGGCCCCTCTCTCGCAGACCTTGCAGCCGTATGCTGATCTTAACCAGGACGGCGTGATCAATGACATAGACCAGGATGAACTGGTGAAGCTGATTTTGGAAACGGCGGCTCCTCGTTCACTGCCCTTGGCAAGAGTCCGCTCCACCTCGCCCGGTGACGGTACCGGGGCTGTGGCGGTAACCCGCGAGACCATCTTCACGTTTTCCCTGCCTCTGGCGCTGGATGCCACCCTGGACACCACCCAGTTTTATGCTGAGTTCGGCGGGCGCAAAATCCTGTCCCGGGTGGAGATCTCGGCAGACCGGCGCAAGGCGACTCTGTTCTATCTGGAGCCCCTTCCTTCCAATGCCCGTGTGCGGGTGACCCTGGCCCCGACTGCACTGACCGATCTCATCGGGCGCACCATCGACACGGATGGTGATGGCGTCGCGGGCGGCACCTATCAAATCAGCTTTGACACCCTGAGCATCACCGGGCTGAGCGGCACTGGCATTACCGGGCGTGTCCTGGCCAGTGAAAAGGATGGAAATGGGGCCGACGTTCCCCTGGCCGGTGTCACGGTCACCGTGGACGGTGCAGAGGAAACGCTGAGAACGACCACCAATGCGAGCGGGCAGTTCGTGTTGTCGCCATGTCCTGCGGGAAGCTTTTTTGTGCATGTGGATGGCCGGACGGCTTCGGTAAGCGATTATCCGGCTGGCAATTATTACCCCAATGTGGGCAAGCGGTGGGAAGCCAGGGCGGGGCGGATGGACAACCTTTCCGGCAACAGTGAAGACACGGCGCGCGGCACCATTTACCTGCCGAAGATCCTGGCCGGCAGTCTCCACGCGGTGAGCCAGACCGAACAGACCCCCGTGGAGTTTCCTCCGGCGGTCTTGCAGCAGTATCCCGAGTTGCAGGGAACGGAGGTCATCGTTCCGCCTAACTCCTTATTTGCTGATGATGGCACGCGTGGCGGGCAGCTCGGCATTGCGCCCGTGGATTCCGGCCGCCTTCCCAGCCCGCTGCCGCCCGGACTAGAACTGCCCATGGTGATCACCATCCAGACCGATGGCGCTTCAAACTTTGACATTCCGGTTCCGGTCACATTCCCCAACCTGCCGGATCCCGTGACGGGGCATAAACTGCCGCCCGGGGCGAAGTCTGCCCTGTGGTCCTTCAACCACGACATTGGCGATTGGGAAGTCGTGGGACCCATGACGGTCACGGAAGACGGGAACTTCCTGAAAACCGATGCTGGCGTGGGCGTTCTGCAGCCCGGCTGGCATGGTGCTCAAGGGGGAGCTCAGGGGCGTGGGACACCACCCCGCAAAGCTCCGCCGAAAGACAAGCCGCCCTGTGTAAAACGCAGTGCCTGGGAGTGGGCAACCCTGACTCTGGATGTGGCCAAGGAAGCGACGTTATGTGCAGCCGAGTTCTCCAAAATCAAAGATGCCCTGAAGTGCGGGATCGCGCTGGGCGACCTGTTGCGCACCACCCTGGTCAATGCCAGCACAATCAATGATTCCATTGCCAAAGGGGAGAGCCTGGAGGCCATCGAAAATGCCCTTGGTGTTCTGGATGCGCAGTTGGGCGCGGCGGATGGTTTGTTGAATTGCTACAACAGCGCTTCGCCGGTACAAAAGGCTACGGCCATTTTTGAATGCGTGGGCAATGCGCTCACGATTGCTGACAGCGTCTGCCAGTTTGCGGATGATCCCTCTGCCACGCCGAACTGCCGTGCAGGTGCAGGCTCCCGCACTCTTTGCACCGGCATTTATGCGACCCGCGTACTGCATAACGAGCTGAAGATGTACCTGGACCTCGTGAAGGGGCTCGAAGAGCGAGCTGCCCTGGCCAGCATCACCTACACCGTGAAGAAGGCCAAGCTGCTGGTGGAAGAGACGCGCCGTGCCCGCGCTAACAACCCCGGAGGCGGCGCCCAGCCCCCACCTCCGGCGGGAGGCACCCAGCTGACTGATGCTGAGCGGGCCAAACTGCGGGCGGTGTTTGGTGAATTGCAGGAAGCTCTCAACCAGGGCGTGAAGGCTACCTCCAACCTCGAGAAGATGGCCAAGTCCGTAGAGAAGCTTCAGCAGAGCACCGATGAAATGGTGTCCACTGCGGCGCAAGATATCAAGGCCTGGGGCGAGCCCGTCCAGAGCACTCACTATTACCGGCTTCAGGCCGGCCAGGTGGTGCGCCGAGGCCGAACCACTTCTGCCGGTGCTTCAGATTTCATCATGCCGCCGGATGAGCGTTATGAGCTCTCCATGTATGATGCCGCCAACAAGGAGATCGGCACGTCAGTGGGAGCAACCGGAGCGAACGGTGCCAGCCATGAACTGAATGCCATGGTTTTCCGTTCCGTCACCAGCCTGGGCCTTCCGGATACAGACAATGACGGCTTGGTGGATGAAGCGGAAAAGATCATCGGCACGCTGCCCAACCTCCCCGACAGTGACAACGACGGCATCCTGGATGGAGCCGAGGTGGAGCAGGGAACGGATCCTTTGGGCGGATTCATTGCCCAGACCGGCATTATTGCCACGGCTCCCACCAGCGGTCCTGCCGTGGATGTGGCTACCTCCAACAACTATGCGGTCACGGCCAACGGCGCGGCGGGCATCAATGTTTTCAACATTGTGAGCGGACTCAACCCCACTCGCATGGCAGACGTTGACACACCCGGCACGGCTGTTGCGGTCGCGATGGATGGTGCCTGGGTCGCTGTTGCGGATGCTTCTCATGGCCTGGCCCTGGTCAGCCTCGCGAATTCCGCCGATGTCCGCATCGTCCATCAAGTGGCGATCGAGGGCGGAGTGAAGGCGGTCTTTGTGGCCGGCACTGTCGCTTATGCAGGCACTGAGAGCGGCAAGGTCGTGGCTGTAGATATGCCTTCCGGCCTCGTGCTGGATGAGGCCACTTTGCCTGCTGCATCAGGGGGCATCCAGGATCTGGCCGTGTGGAGAGATTTTGTCTACGTCCTCCAGGTGGGCAAACTCACCACCCTTGATGCGGGCAGCTTTACCAGCCTGAGCTCCCTGAATCTGGACGGGGTTGTCGGTGCTGGTGGTCGGCGTTTCCGCCTGTTCGCAGGAGAGGGCACTCTGTATGCCACCCATACTCAGGGGTTCAATATTGTGGACACCCAGACGAATCCGTCATCGCCCGTTTTGGTCCAGCATTTCGTCACGGGCCAGTTTGGCTGGAAGCACGTCGTCAGCAACGGCTCCGGTCAGGGGATTGCTGCGGTGAGTCCTAACTCCACGGATGATGGAGAGCACAATGTGGAACTGTACACTCTGGGGGCGAACGGCAGGCTGCCTGCTTTTGGCTCCCTCTTTGACACGCCCGGTCTGGCCGCTGCCGTTTCCATCTACAATGGTCTGGCTTATGTAGCTGACACCTCCTCCGGGCTTCAGGTTTTGAGCTATCTGGCCTTCGACAGCCAAGGCCAGGCGCCGACCATCACCCTCTCGTCTAACATTGAACTCGACACCCAGAGTCTCACCGGCCAGATCGAAGAGGGCAAGCTGCTGCGGGTGTCCTCCCTGGTCACAGATGACGTGCAGATCCGCAATGTGGAGTATCACGTGGACGGCAAACTGGTGCAGTTGGACGGCAACTACCCGTTTGAATTCCGCACTTTTTCGCCAGTGATCAGACCCGGCAAAAACTCCTTTACGCTGCAGGCAAAGGCTGTGGACACTGGAGGCAACACCCGGCTGTCGCCTCTCTACACCATCACGTTGGTGCCTGACATCATCCCGCCCCAGGTCACCCGTGTGAGGCCGCGCAATCTCGCTGGCAATGTCACCACCATCATCGGCTGGTTTAACGAACCTCTGACAGCGGATACGGTCACGGCATCCAGCTTTGTGCTTTCTTCATCCGGCCCTGACGCCCAGCTTGGCACGGCGGATGATGTTCAGGTTGCGGCTTCATTGATCTCTTACCGGGAGGATATCCAGGCCGCGTCCATGGAGTTCGCCGAACGCCTGCCTGCGGGAAAATACCGCGCCAAACTGACGACGGACATCAAGGACGCCGCAGGCAATGCCCTGGCTGCCGACTACACCTGGGACATCCAGGTGGATAACGAAAAAGTCTACTGGGTAGGTTCCGGCAGCGGCCGGTGGAATGACCCGGAAAGCTGGAGCACAGGCCAGCTCCCCGGCTACGGCCAGTCCGTGGTGGTGGACATTCCTGCCGGAGCCACGCTCGACCTCGCAGGACAGGACATCCAGGTCAGTTCCATTACGGTCACGGGAGGCGGATCTCTGATCATCGGGACCAATCAATACGCCACGCTGCGTGGAGTGACGCTGAACGCAGATATCACCATCGGCCGGAGTGCGGTGCTTACGGTCTATGGGGCGCTGACTCTGAACAACTCCAAGATCATCATGGATACCCCGGGAAGTTACAGCAGCGGCCTGTATTTCTATTCGGATGGCCGGCTGACAGGCACGGGTGAAGTGGTGCAGAACGGCCCTGGTTACGCCTATGTTTACGGAGGTTATGCGGCTTCGTTCGGCCCGGGCATCACGACCCGGGTCAATGGTGAGTTTTCCATCTCGGGGTATGACGCGACCATGCCGATTGTCTTGCAAGGGCCTTTCATCAATGACTCCGCCGCCGCCCGTCTGCGGCTTTACTCCTGCAAACACGAAGGCACGGCGGATGTCTCCAAAGGTTCTTTGATCCTGAGCTACGGCACGGTGAATCTTGGGACGTACAATCTCTCCGGAGCCGGGACCCTGGCCGTTGACAATTCCTCCGGGACGAGGTGGTCAGATCTGGGAACGATCAACCGCAGCGGCGGAACGGCGGAGATCTGGGGCCTGCTGGACCTGAAAGGCACCACCTGGGCGCTGAATGCGACCACCGGCGACTGGCTGCTGCGGGGAGGGAAAGTGCTCGGCGGCTCCATCACGACCGCTGACGGAGCAAAGCTGGTGATCGCGGCTAACTATGAAGGCACTCTGGAAGACATTCGTTTGCAGGGCCAGGTGTTGGCACCCGCCACTGCGGTGCTGACTCTCCGGGGCGAATGGATCAATGACGGCACCATCAGTCTCACCAACGCCACGTTGAATCTGTACGGCGAGTTCAAGATTGACGAACTGGGAACGATCAACCGGACCGGCAGCAACATCTACATCATGGGCGTGCTGGACAACACAGGCCGCACCCTGGCCTGGGATGCGTTGCCGGACTCGGTGAGCGTCGGCTACAACGGAACCATCAAAGGAGGCACCGTTGGAGGTGCCGGTGGTACGGTGGCGCAAGTTCCGGTCAATACCTACGCCAACCTTGACGGAGTTACCGTACAGGGCGGGCTGGCGTTCGGCACCGGTTCCAACATCTACGTGGAGAATGGACTCACGCTCAACAACGCAGTCATCAAACCCGGGGCGGGCGCGGATGGCTACTACAACATTACTTTCCAGTTCTCAGGCATCCAGACCGTAGGTGGAACAGGGGAGTTTCGGTTCAACGAAGCTGGCAGCTACCAGCTGGGGATGAGATCTTATGGTTCCTACGTGAATGGAAACTACGTCAACGGCCGAGTCACACTTGCGTCTGGGATCACGGTCAAACCAGGGCGTTCCAGCTATATGGATGGGACCTACAGCGGCGAATTCATCAATGAGGGCAATATCACTGTGGAGGGAGCGGAGAGTCATTTTGCGATTTTTGGGAAATTTACCAATGCAGGCTCCGCAACGGTTTCCGCTGGCCGGCTAATTTTGAGAGGGGACTATGATCAGCCTTGGAAGAACACGGGTACCCTCAACGTGTCCGGAACTGGCTCTCTGGCATTGGGCAGCCTTTTTACGCAGGCTGATCTTGGCGTGCTGAACCGGACAGGAGGTCAGGTGGATATCATCGGCACCCTGGATAATACGGGCCAGACCCTGGCCTTGAACGCCACAACAGGAAGCTGGAATCTGGGTGATCCGGCGAGCGGTTCAACGGGCGCGATCAAGGGGGGGACGGTGACCACCTCAGGCGGTGCCATTCTTCAGGTGGTACCTCTGGCACAAGGCACTCTGGAGAACGTTGTTTTGCAAGGCAGCCTGAATTACTCAGGGGCAACCCTGAGCCTTCTCGGTGACTGGGTAAATTCCGGCACAATTAGCGGAAACAACGGCCATCTGGTCCTCGGTGGAGAGTTTAAGCTCAGTGAGCTGGGTGTGATCAACAGAACCGGCGGCACGGTGAAGTTCACCGGCATTCTGGACAACACTGGAAATACCCTGGTGATGGACTCCCAGCCGGACACTTTGAAGTTTGGTTATGGAGGTACCGTTAAAGGCGGGACTCTCATGAGCGCGGATGGTTCTCTGGGGGTGCCGGATTATAACAGCATTAGTCTGGACGCCGTCACCCTCGCCAGCTCAGTGCAGGCGAGCCGGCTTTCGATTGTCGTCAAGAACGGCCTGACTCTCAACTCCGTGAACCTGACGCTGGAAAATGCCGGTCTGAGCTTCAGCGGCACGCAGACTTTGGGCGGAAGCGGACAGATCATCTTTAGCTCGCTTTGGTCGTCTGGCAGCATCTACACCAGTTCCCCAGAGCTGCCGGATGCGCCGCCAACGGTTCTCACTCTCGGCTCGGGAATCACTGTGCGGGGAGGAAACGGCAGTCTCGACGCTGGCTGGCAGATGTCGATCATCAACCAGGGGACCATTCAGGCGGACGTGGCTGACCGTGTCATCCACATCTATGGAACTTTCGTCAACCAGGGCCAGCTGGTTGAGCTTAACGGCGGCGACATCGTGCTTCATTGAACCCATTTTGAAAGGCCATGAAAATGCAATTTGATTTCAAACCGTGCCTGTGGGCGGCCATGGCGGTTCTGTCAGCCTCGGGCTCTCAGGCGGCGACCTCTCTGGGGGTTCAGGAACCGGTGCCGGGGCAAACGACTGCACAGGTGCCCATCTTGATGAACACGGATGTCGCGGCTGTGGCTATGCAGGCGGACATCCTTTATGACGAGTCGCTCTATACTGTCAGTGATGCGTTGCTGGGCGTGCAGCCGGAAGGGGTCAGAGTGGAGTCTCAGGTAATCGAGCCCGGGACTCTGCGAGTGGTGGTCTATCACCGGAAGAGTTCTGCCATGGGCAGCAACGTGCTGTTCCAGGTGCCTCTCACGGCGCTGGCAGGCTCCGTCGGGTCTGATCCCGTGGTCATCACCAACTTCAAGGTTGCAGGCCCGGGCGGGGCTGGTGTCGCGACCTCCCTGCAACCGAAAGTACGGTTGGTGGGACTGAAAGATGGGCAGACCGTGAACGGCCGTCTCGGTATCGAATTCAGCGCCATCGCCAGCGCAGCGGAGGGATC
>DASWXG010000680.1:0-3227 GCA_036405615.1 Prosthecobacter sp.
CGAACACGGAAAGACTTCCCGCTCAAATCACTGCCAGGAGCAACATCCTCAGCAGCATCAATCAGCGGGCTTCCAGGCATAGGCATGCCGTCTGTTTTCAGCATCAAATCTTCCCCCTGCAGGCTCCCTGTCTCCATCCCCAGGGCCTGCCACCCCTGCAGGTCCAAGGACCGGGTGCCCTGCCCGTCCTCATAGTCGCGCACCAGAGTGTTGCCACCCAAAGCATAGGCATTGTGGCGCAGAGCCAGCTCATCCGTCTGGCGCAGTCCGCTGAAGACATTTGCCAGCACCGGAGTGGCGGGCATCAGCACCGCATTGTTCACAAACACCACTTCAGCCGTTTCCACCCGGTTGAAAAGGGCCGCATCCGGCACACCGCCCTGGATGGAGACGATGCCCCTTGCATCAAAGGTGCAAAAACGGATGTCCGTCTTCCCCGGCAGCGGCTTGCGTGAGAGGATGCCCTGCAACCGGTGCAGGCAGTTCCGCTCAGTCACCCGGTCATCCGTCCCGGCCAGGATCATCCCCTCGATCACACATTGCTCCGCCTCGACATCCGCCAGAAAAGTCACCTCTCCACAGCGGGTCCGGGTCAGCTTCAGCAACTGCGTCGCACTGCCCTGAACGGTACCGGCGCCAAAATCGCAATCCTCAAACTCCAGCCGGGCAAACTGGTCCGGCTCTCCCGGTGTTCCCTGGTTGTGACTGTAAAACACCGGATAGTAGGGAACCATGGTCCCTGCCGCAGAACCGATCAGCCCGGCATTGGCCCGCGTCTTGCAGCGCCGGTAGGTATGCACGATTCCCAGGGCCTCATACTGGTGGTTGTAAGAGACGAACGGCGTCTGCCCGCCGGGCCCGGCATAAGGTGACCCTTGCTCAGCCTGCACGTCTTCAATGATCACATGATCCCCGGCATCACCCAGCGTGATGCCGATGTTGTGCTTGGAGCCGTAATAGAGATAGCAGTGAGCAATCACCGCTTCTCCCAGGCCAGAGCCCGTGCCCACACAATAGCTGCCTACCGGGTCATTGTCTGCACTTCCAGCCAGGCATGTTTTTCCTACATGCAGGTCTCTCACCGAAAGATGGCGGGCCGAGAGCATGACCGCCGCCGCCGTGCTCCAGTTGCAACTCCGTTCATAACGTTTGCCGTCACTGCGCGGATCTGTACTGCCAAAGGGGTGCAGATAGAGTGTCGTTCCGTCAGTCCAGAAAGACCCCGGCACCGACGAGAGCGAAGAAGCCACATTTTGCAGCAGCGTTCCCGTGGGATGGTTCAGAAAACGGTCATTCTCCCACACCACCACATGAGCCTGCGCATCCGTCGTTGAGTAGACATTCGGGATGCCGCTCGGCTGCCAGACATTCGCAGGCAGGGCGCGATAAGCCTTGATGCGAATCCATTCCTGCCCTTCCGCAGCGCGCACATTGAGGCCGGCAGTTTGAAAGTTCAAAGCCACGGAGTTGAGATCCAGCATTGCCCCGCCGGTGTTGACCACCAGCGTGTCACCCGCCGAATGGCTGCCTGCAGAAAGGAACCCTGTGTAGAGGCTCTCCTCGTTGATCTTCGCCGCTGTCTTCCAGGCAGTTGCCGGAGTCAGACCGTCGCTTGCATCATTGCCCTGCGCGGGGTCGCAATACCACGTCAGGCCGGTGCCGGGTTCGGCAAGGTCTGCCGGATAAGTGACGTCTGAAAAATCCGCCGAACTAAAAGTGTAGAGAGACGGGGCCCCCAGTCTCATTTGCGAAGCCGGATTGTTGCCCTCGCAACCTGCCAAAAACTGTCCCAGGCTGGAGATGCCGATGCTTCCGTTGTCAATCGCCGCCCACTGGTTCATCGGCTGACCAGGGAACCGGTAGTAGAAACGTACGCTCCCCGTACTGCTGCCGGTGCGGTTCACCGCCACCCCCAGGAAAATCCATTGGTTCACAGGCTCCACAGGCAGCGGTGTGAATGAGCCGTACATCAGCCCTGCCCCCAACTTTCCCTGAGACTCCAAGATGGCCGGCCCGGCATTGCCATACGCATCGCACACAGCAAGCCAGGAAGCCGAGTGGGTACGCAGCGATTTCACAAAAAACCAGCCTCCCAGGAAGAACTTTCCACCCGCCGTGTTCTCCGTCACAAACTTGCCATAGACGCTACCTGTCTCGAACCGGAGATCTCCGCTAGCTGGAGCCGAACTGCCGACAGAAGGACCTCCGGGCCGTTGGTGAAACCGGCCCTTCACTTCCTGAAACCCGCTCTGTGCCGCCCCGGCGTTCAGCACCCCGGTGGTCCCGAACATCTGCCTGCGCACCAGAGTCATCTCCGCCCTGGCCCCGCCCGGCCCGGCCAGCCCGAAAAGGCAGGCCACCAGACTTAGCAGCAGGTATGGAAGGTGTGCTTTCAAGCGGTCAGTCCCCCGTCATTTTGGGCATCCAACAGAGTTTCCAGGCGGCGTACCAGGTCCTCCGGCAGCGGCACTGGATTCTGCTCGGGTCCAAACGTCGGCCGCCGTGCGTCCATCACCGGCAGCAGTGTCCCGTGCAGCACCCGCTGCGCCAGACGTGCCAGTCCTTTTTTCAGGTGGTTGAGTTGCCTCACCTGAGGCAGTTCACACCCCGGCTCCCAATACAGCAGCCCAGGAGCATCATCCGCTGTCAGAAAAGATTTCCAGTCGTCCTCCAACCAGTGCAGGTAGCTCTGCCCGTCGTGCGTCGGATCAGCCATCATCAACGCCCGTAGCCGGCAGCGCCTCTGCAGTTGCAAAGGATCGCGGTGTGGATAGTGGCGGATCGGCAGCCTCTCTTTTGCCACATATCCCGCGTTGTAGGGAAACGAAATGCCCGCAGGCCATTGCATGGTCTTCCGGTAGCGGCACAGCCGCGGCTCAGAGTACACGCTGACGGTGTAATGGCGGCGGCGTTGTTCAATGGGTCGGCTCCGGTCTGCCACAGTTTCCTCTCCACTCTCCCAGGCTGCCGCTTCAGACCGTAACAACCGGAAGTCATAATACTGGTGATACGCCAGCGTCTCATGCCGGCGCATCCGCTGCTCCACAAAGTCTTTGGGTGACAAATGATGGAACTCGTCCGCATCCATTCGCAAAAACCAGTCTCCCTCCGTCATCTTCCTGCGCGCCCTGTCAAAGAGGTAAGCCCGCAGATGTGTCTCCGAGAAAAATACCGGTTTTTTCTCCATCGGAATCACTCTCTTGTCCCGTGCTGCAGCCTCCTGCACG
>DASWXG010000681.1:0-3183 GCA_036405615.1 Prosthecobacter sp.
GAAAATGACGCCGCCATGGTCACGGGCCGAATTCACCCAGCCACTCAGCGTGACGTTCTGGCCGATGTGCTCGGAGCGGACGGCGTTGCAGTGAAAAGAGCGGTAGGCGTTTGGGATCATGACGAAATGATAGGGGGGCGGAAATTCGGGGGAAAACGCCAGAGTGCAAGGGTTACTTTAGGCGCAAACCGGCATCTGAAGTGCCGCTGGCAACGCCGCTCCAGCCACAGAGAACTCCTCACTTGCCGATGCAGAACGAGGAGAAGATCACGTCCAGGATCTGCTCCACATCCACCACGCCCACCACTTCCCCCAGAGACTGCAAAGCCTCACGGAGATCCAGGGCCACATACTCCGGGGCAGCACCATCGATGAGAGCCACACGGGCCCCTTCCACCTGGGTGACAATGCGCTCAAAACACACCTTGTGGCGGGCATTGATGGCCACCGGATGGTCGACCTGCATCGTTCCAGCCTTCATGATGACCTGGCGGATGGCTTCCCTCAGGGCCTCCACGCCGGTTTCTTCCACGCAGGAAAGTTTGACCCCCTGCTCCGCCCAGCCCGGGGAGACTCCCTGGTCGGCCTTGTTCAGGATCAAAATTCTCCGCCCTTCCGCCGAAGCTGGCAGTTCCACGCGGCGGGCGTCTTCCGGTGGACGGCTGGCATCCACCACTTCCAAAATAAGGTCTGCACGATCCAGTTCCTTCCGGGTCCGTTCGATGCCGACACGTTCAATGTCGTCGGCTCCTGCACGCAAGCCAGCGGTGTCCACCAGCCGCAGCGGAATGCCATGCACCTGGATGATTTCCTCAATGGTATCGCGGGTGGTTCCTGCCGTGGGGCTGACGATGGCCCGCTCAAAACCCAGCAGGAGATTCAGCAAACTGGACTTGCCCACATTCGGCTCGCCACAGATCACTGTGCGTGCGCCATGCCGCAGGATGCGGCCTTGTTCACTGGTGGCAATGAGGCGGCGGGCGCGTTCCAAAACACCGTCCATGCGCGCCACGAGGGCTGCGCCCGTATCGGGTGAAATGTCTTCCTCGGGAAAGTCAATGTAGGCCTCCACATGGGCCAGCACCGGCAGCAACTCCTCGCGCAACGCCACGGCTTCGCGACCAATGGCACCGCCCAGCTGCTCATGCGCGGCTTTCAGGGCCAGCGTGCTCTGGGCGTGGATGAGATCCATTACCGCCTCGGCCTGGGTGAGGTCCATCTTGCCATTGAGGAAAGCCCGTTGGGTAAACTCTCCCGGCTCCGCTGCACGTGCCCCGGCAGCCAAGAGCGTCTCCAGCAGTTTCTGCGTCACCAGCAGACCGCCGTGTCCGTGAAACTCGGCCACATCCTCGCCGGTGTAACTGGCCGGCCCTCGAAAAACCGTCAGCAGTCCCTGGTCCAGAACTCCGCCGTCCGCATCCACAGCCGTGACCAGGTACGCAGTCCTGGGTGAGAGTTCAGAAACCGGCTTGCCGGTTCGAAACACCTGAGCCGCCACGGCCAGAGCCTGGGGGCCAGAGACCCTTAAAACGCTGATCGCCGCCTCTCCGAGAGCGGTGGAGATGGCGGCGATGGTATCGTGAAGCATGTGAAGGAAGTGCGGTCGCGGTCGCTCCGCCCCTGGCATTCAGCAAGGGCGGTCCGGCACACCGGCCTTACTTGTCTTTCTTGGAAGAGGACTTCTTCTCCCCTTCATCCTTCTTCGCTCCGTCGAGCGGGGTGATGATCGGGCGGTCCTTCATTTCAGGCCAGATGAGCCACTTGTCGCCTTCCTTGACGAAGGAGATGAGGAACAGTTCTTCGATGCGGTCCGTCAGCGTCTCCTGGGAGGTGCGCACGGTGGCGTGGATGTAATTCTTTTCCTTCTCTTCCACCAGGCCCAGCACGTCCACCGTCAGAGTGTCCTGCTTCTTTTTGGTCACTTCCGGCGCAGCGTTCACACGCTTGTGCCAGGCGGTGCGGTCGGTGATGTAGAACTCCTGAGGAGAAAGGGTTTCCAGGTCGCGGATCTCTTTGACACCAAAACGCTCCAGCATCTGGGACTCTTCCGTCATGGTCGGAGCCGTCTTGATGATGGCGATGGTTTCCTTCTGCTTGCGCTCCAGCGAGCTGGGAAGAAGCATCACAGAAGCCGTCTTCCAGTCCTGGGAAACCACGCTCTCCAGATACTTTTTCACCAGGGCTGCGCAGGGATGGTCCAGCGGAAGCTGTGCCGCCCAGGAGGAACCGGCGAGAGCAAGGAAGCTAAGAGCCACGGAAAGGCGGAACAGAGGAAGTGCGGAATGCATAGAGTCGTCTTTGACCCGCGATGACGCGGAATGTTCGGGCTTTTTAGCCCGCCCCTCAGGGATCGTCAAATGGAGAAACCCCCGGATGTGGAATGATTAGGGCAGGTTTCAAAATCGGTCCCGGCCCTGTTGGGCAGCGGCGGCACCATCGGAACGACACGGAAGTTTCATCATTTGCAAGAATGACACGATTTTTTACGCACGTTGAACGCGTATCCATGTTAAGTTCTCTATAATCCAGAGAACCACCCTGCTCCTCTGCCGATCAGGGTTCCCGCCCATGCTCCCCCTCCCCCCCAGCCCTCCGCCTAACCCGCGCAGCCCTTTCACGTGGCTGCGCAACAAGTTCCTGGCGGGACTGGCCGTGGCGTTGCCGTTGCTGATCACCTTCTGGATCTTGCAGAGCGTCTATCACCTCCTGCATGGGTGGAGTGTGCCCGTGGTGGATTTCATGGCCCGTTTTGTCAATGAACTGGCCGGCCGGGTAATCGTGGACCCCACGAGCCCCACCTACCAGCATGTGCTCACCTTTGTCGGGTTCCTCATCCCGCTGGTGGTCTTCCTGACCCTGGGTGTCATGGCCACCAACGTCCTGGGCGTGCGCGTCGTCACCGCCATGGACAAGCTGCTGCTCAGCGTGCCCATCGTTTCCTTCATCTACAAGTCGCTGAAGCAGGTCATCGACGGCTTCAAGGGCCTGGGCGGCCGCCAGAACTTCAAGCGTGTGGTCTATGTGGACTACCCTTCCGGCGACATGAAGATGCTGGGCTTTGTCACCGGCCAATACCTGGACCCCAAGGAAAACAAGGTGCTGGCTGCCGTCTTCATCCCCGGTGCCCTCAGTCCCATGACCGGCCTGCTGCTGGTGGTGCCCATCGAGCAGATCACCGACGCC
>DASWXG010000682.1:0-7903 GCA_036405615.1 Prosthecobacter sp.
TGGGCCTCCCGCTCGCCGTCTTCGACAGTTGCAAAGGACCTGTCGAAGAAAAGGAGGAGTAGATCTCACCCCACCATCTCCAGGAAGATTTCTTCCAGGTTGAGTCCCTGTCTGGCCTGCGCTGCGTGCAGTTCTTGAAGAGTGCCGACAAACAGCAGCTTGCCCCGGTGAATGATGCCGATGCGGTCTGCCACCTCCTCGGCAATGTTCAGCAGGTGTGTGCTCATCAGCACTGTGGCACCGGCCCGGGTCTGACGTTTCAGCTCTTCTTTCACAATCCTAGCGTGGATGGGGTCCAGCCCCACCATGGGTTCATCAATGACAAAGACCTTGGGCTCATGCAGCAGGGCACTGGCAATGGCCAGCCGCTGGCGCGTGCCATGACTGAGATTTTCGATCCGCTGACGGCTGTGTTCGTGCAGGGCAAACTGGGTAAAAAGCTGGTCCGTCCTGGCAGCGGCGTGGGCCAGGTCCATCTCGAAAAGCTCTGCAATGAAATGCATGAACTCCGGTGCGGTCAGCTTCTCATAAAACACGGCCACGTCAGGCACATACCCGAGCAGTGATTTCGCCTTCAGCGGTTCTTTCTGAATGTCGAGACCGCAGATGTGCACCTGGCCGCTCATGGGTTTCATCAGCCCCGTCAGCAGTTTGATCGCGGTGGTCTTGCCTGCGCCGTTGGGCCCCAGGAAAGCAAACAACTCACCTGGCCGGATCTCCAGAGACAGCTCGTCGAGGGCCTTCAGGTCACCGTAGTTCATGGTCAGGTTTTCAATCTGGATCATGGATGATTAAACACGTTGTACAGCCCTCGCGTTCAGTATTCAGTTTTTGATCCGTTTGCCCACCGAATACTTTCGCTCTGGCGAAGTTCCCCGCGCTCTCCATCGTCACCATTCACCCCACTTGCACGTCCCTATGAAAATTGTCCTGCTCGATGCTCACACCGCCAACCCTGGAGATGTTTCCTGGGAACCTCTGACCGCTCTCGGAAATTGTGAGTTTCACCCGCGCACGCCCTTGGACGAAACCGTGGCCCGCTGCGCCGGGGCGGAGGCCGTCATCACCAACAAGGCTCCGCTGACCCGCGAGATCATCTCCGCGCTGCCTGACCTCAAGTACATCGGGGTCACCGCCACGGGCTACAACATCGTGGATGTCGCCGCAGCGAAGGAGTGTGGCATCGTTGTGACCAATGTGCCCGGATACAGTTCCCCGGCCGTGGCCCAACTGGTGTTTGCCTTGCTGCTGGAGCTGACCAACAAGGTCGGACATCATGCCCGGACGGTGGCAGAGGGCCGCTGGCAGGCCTGCCCGGATTTTTCGTACTGGGACGGCTCCATCATCGAACTCAGCGGACGCACCCTGGGCATCATCGGTTATGGCGACATCGGCTCTGCCGTGGGCCGCATCGCCGCAGCTTTTGGCATGAAGGTGCTGGCCAGCAAGCGCGAATGGAAGACACCTCCGCCTGAGGGCATCACCCCGGCTTCCATTGACGAGATCTTTGCCCAGAGCGACGCCATCACCCTGCACTGCCCTCTGACCGATGCCACCAAGTTCCTGGTCAATGAGCGAACCCTGCGCCTCATGAAAAGCAGCGCTTACATCATCAACACGGGCCGCGGTCCGCTGGTGGATGAGGCGGCTCTGGCAACCGCGCTCAACGAAGGCCGCATTGCCGGTGCAGGGCTGGATGTCCTCTCCGTGGAGCCCCCCAAAGATGGCAATCCGCTCATCGGTGCCAAAAACTGTCTCATCACTCCGCACATTGGCTGGGCCAGCAGCGACGCCCGCACCCGCCTCATCGAAGCCACAGCGGCGAATCTCCGTGCCTTCCAGGCCGGGAAGCCTGTGAATGTGGTGGGTTGAACCGGTCCTCATAACGCAAAAAAGGCGCAGCCGGCGAACCTGGCTGCGCCTTTCTTTTGCAGGGCACACTCTCCAATCAAATCGCAGGCACATCCAGCCAGCGGCGCTCTGCCCAGCTTTGGAGGCCAAGCTCGGCCAGCTGCACGCCCTTCGCCCCTTCACGCAACGTCCAGCGGAACGGCGTATCGAGCACGACGTGTTTGATGAACAGCTCCCACTGGATCTTGAAGGCGTTGTCATACTCCGCCGTGTCCGGCACTTCCTGCCAGTGGGCAAAGTGGTTGATCGGGCTGTCGATGTCCGGGTTCCACACGGGTTTCGGCGTTCCGGCCATGGACTGGAACCAGCACTTGCGCAGGCCTACCACGGCAGAGCCCAAAGTGCCGTCCACCTGCAAAGTCAGCAGGTCATCACGACGCACCCGCACGTTCCAGGAGCTGTTGAACTGGCAGACCACATTGTCCGCTGTCTCAAAGGTGGCGTAGCAGGAGTCATCGGTATCGCAGGCATACTCCTGGCCCTTTTCATCCACCCGCTTGGGGATGTGGGTTGCACCCAGACAGGAGACCCCGGTCACCTCGCCGAACAAATTATCAATCACGTAACGCCAGTGGCAAAGCATGTCCACGATGATGCCGCCGCCGTCTGCCTTGCGGTAGTTCCAGGAGGGGCGCTGGGCAGGCTGGCCTTCGTGCTCTCCGGTAAAGACCCAATAGCCGAACTCTCCGCGAACGCTCAGGATGCGGCCGAAGAAGCCCTGGCTTTTAAGCAGCGCCAGCTTGCGCAGGCCCGGCAGCCACAGCTTGTCCTGAACCACGCCGTTTTTGATGCCCGCTTTCTCACACACCTCGGCCAGTCGCAGCGCTTCAGCGGTCTCCACAGCTGTAGGTTTTTCACAATAGACAGCCTTGCCAGCAGCGGCAGCCATCTCGACAAAACGGGCGCGGTGCAGCGTGCCTGAGGCGTCAAAGAAAATCGGGTAGGCCGGGTCTGCCAGCACAGCTTCCAGGTCGGTGCTGGTTTTCAGAGTGCCGGTTTTTTCGCAGCTATGTTTCGCGGCCAGTTCCTGCAGCTTGCTGGCATTGCGGCCCGTCAGGATCGGGTCGGGCATCAGGGTGAGGTCGTCTGATACTTTGATGCCGCCCTGCCGGATGATGGCCAGGATGGACCGGACAAGGTGCTGGTTGGTGCCCATGCGTCCGGTGACGCCATTGAGGATGATGCCGATGCGTTGGATGCTCATAAAACGGAGATCAGAGGTTGGTGGCCGGATCTGGCGGGGAGGCGCCAGCACATTGCCAGTTGCCAACTCATAGATCATATATGATATATGGCAAACAGTTTTCTATTCGTCATGCCCCGTCCGCGCTCATCCACTTCCTCATCCGCCGGCCCGGAACCTAAAACGGCCCCCATTCCCACCAAGCAGCAGGCCGTGTACGAGGCCTTGCGATCTGAGATCATGGATGGCCGCCTGCAGCCCGGCGAAGTGCTGGTCATAGATTCCCTCGCCCGCCGTTTCCAGGTCAGCATCATCCCGGTGCGTGAGGCCCTGCGCCAGTTGCAGGCCGAAAGGCTGGTGGAGATCCAGCCTCACACAGGTGTCAGGGTCACTCCGGTGGATATCTCCGCGCTGCCGGAGATTTTTGCGCTTCTGGGAGCTCTGGAGACAGCCTCAGCCCTGCATGCCCTGGCGGCGCTGACCGCCGGAGATCTCGAAGAAATGGAAAGCATTCTCGCCCGGCTGGAAGCCACAGCTGCCAGCGGTGACAGTTCCGGTTTTGAACAGGCGAACCGCCAGTTTCATCTCCTGCCCTGCCGCATTGCGGGTTTCACCCGGGCCGAACAGGGGCTGCGGTCCATCCTGGCCGAATGGGAACGGCTTCACCGTCTGGCTTTTCAGGGGACCCGCCCGCCCAATCCGGAGCAGGCCAACAAAGACCACCGCGCCATCGTGCGGGCTTTCCGTCAAAAGGATGCTGAAAAACTGGCCCAGCTCATTCAGAAGCACAATGCCACTGCCCTTTCGCACTATCAGCGGCTGATGAAGGATTGCCCCGGCGCATAACGGACGCCTCGTTGTACCCGGCAGGGCCGGATCGCCGGAGGCCTGCGAAACACTTTGCCGCTTTCCAAACGGCCATTTCTGCCTTACGCCCTAGGTTCCTATTCAACCATGATCCGCGTCCGTTTTGCCCCTTCCCCCACCGGCGACCTCCATGTCGGCGGTGCCCGCACGGCTTTGTTCAACTGGCTTTTCGCCCGCAAGCACGGCGGCACTTTCATCCTGCGTATTGAAGACACCGACGGCGCGCGCAATACCGAAGAGGCCTCCGCAGGCATCCTGAAAGGGCTGAAGTGGATGGGGCTGGACTGGGATGAAGGCCCGGAAAAGGGCGGCGACTACGGCCCCTATTATCAGAGCCAGCGCAAAGACATTTACGACAGCTATCTCGCCAAGCTGGAAGCTCTGGGCCGCACTTATGTGGAAGAAAACGGCGCCGTGCGTTTCAAGTTCAGCCGCACCGCCATCACCGTGCATGACATGGTGTGCGGCGACGTGACCTTTGCCCCGACCGAAGAGCCGGACATGACGATTCGCCGTCCGGATGGCAGCTACATTTTCCACTTCGTCAATGTGGTGGATGACATCGAGATGAAGATGACCCATGTCTTCCGTGGCGAGGACCACCTGTCCAACACCTGGAAGCACATCGATCTCTTCAACGCCTTTGGGGCCACGCCGCCCACCTACGCTCACATTCCGCTCATCCTGAACAGCGACAGTTCCAAGATGAGCAAGCGTGACGCCGGCAGCGCCATTGAGAAGAGCTACATGAACGGCGGTTTCCTTCCGGATGCCGTCTTCAACTACCTCTGCCTGCTGGGCTGGACCCCGCGCACAGATTCTGAAGTGCTGGACCGAGCCACACTGACCTCCCTGTTCGAGCCCGGTGAAATCCACAGCTCCAACGCCCGCTTTGACATGCAGAAGTGCACGTGGTTCAACGCGCAGTATCTCCGCGCGCTGCCGCCTCTGGACCTGCTCAAAGCTGCCCAACCGTTCCTCCTGCAGGCAGGCATCATCGCCATTGATGAGCCGGTGGCTGCGGCCGCACTTCACAGTGTGCGTGAGAAAGTGAGCCTGCTTTCCGAACTCCCCGACTGGGTGCACTACTTCTTCCGCGAAGACTACCCTTATGAGGACGAAGTGGTGGCCAAGCTGAAGGCCAAGCCGGAAAATTCGGCCCTCCTTGAGGCTGCCATGGCCGCCTTTGCCGCCCTGCCAGACTGGACTGAATCCGTGGTCCACACCGCCATTGAAGAGGCAGCCAAAGGTGCGGGTGTCAAAACCGGTGCCCTGATGCCGCTGCTGCGCTTTGCCCTCAGCGGCCAGTCACGTGGACCAGGGGTGAACACGATTGCCTTCCTTCTGGGCAAAGAGCGCACCATTGAGCGCATCCAGCGCACACTGGCCCTGTAAAGCCCGTCGACCGCAAGACTTCCCTGACCAAACACGCCCGGCATCCGGGCGTGTTTTTTGTTGCCGGAGGGGTCCACGATTCCCCTTGCGCAGGGCCTTCTCCCTCCGACATCATGCGCGGCATGTGGCGTCCCCTTCTCTTCACGCTCCTTGCTTCATCCACAGTCTTTGCTGACGCGCTCCATACCTGCGAGCATTGCGCCAAGAACCTGCTGCCCTCCATCACCAAAATCCGCCCCGGCCGCAAGTATGCCCGTGACCGGCGCGTGGACATTCAGCACTTAAAGTTAGACGTCACGCCGGACTTCTCCCGCCGCTCTGTGGCTGGCAGCATGAGCATGAGCTTCAAACCGATTGCCCTGCCGCTGGACAAGCTTGAACTGGATGCCGTAGATCTCGACATCCAGGACATCTCCGTTACAGGTGCGAAGCTTGCCGACCGGATCGTGGAGGAGGAAAAACTGACCCTCGTCTTCGATCAGCCCATCTTGCCCGGAACCGACGTCAGCGTCAGCATCCGCTACCAGGTGGAGCCGCAGCGCGGACTTTACTTCCGCACGCCGGAGATGGGCTACAAGCCCGGCGACACCCAGTTGTGGACTCAAGGAGAAGCCGACCTCCACCGCTTCTGGTTCCCTTGTTATGACTATCCCAACGAGCGTTTCACCAGTGAGGTGATCTGCCATGCTCCCAAAGGCATGGAGGTCGTCTCCAACGGCCACCTCGTGTCCAAAAAAGAAACGGATGCAGGTCTGGTCACCTGGCATTGGTTGCAGGACAAACCTCACGTCAATTACCTCATTGCACTGGCGGCCGGCCATTTTCACAAGCTGGAAGCAAAAGCCGGAGACCTGCCCATTGCCTTGCTCGTTCCGCCCTCCCACAAGGAGCAGGCCGCCAATGCCTTTGCCGACACCCGGGCCATCATTGACTTCTATCAGAAGGAGATCGGCCTGCCCTTTCCCTGGGACAAATACTACCAGGTCTACTGCCACGACTTCATCGCCGGCGGCATGGAAAACACCAGTTGCACCTTCCAGGCCGCAGGACTCCTTTTCAACCAGGACACCGAGAAGCTGCGCAGCCTGCACTGGCTGGACGCCCACGAAACCGCCCACCAGTGGTTCGGCGATCTCGTCACCTGCCGCGACTGGTCGCACTTGTGGTTAAACGAAGGCTTCGCCAGCTACTACACCATCCTCTATGAGCAGGCGAAGAATGGCGACGACGCCATGAAATACGCCCTGTGGCAGGAAGCCGAGGAAGTCATCGAAGCGAAGGACACCCGCCCCACGGTCTGGCGGGACTATGGCGACCCCATGCAGCAGTTTGACACCCGGGTGTATCCCAAAGGCGCGTGGATCCTCCACATGCTACGCAGCCAGCTGGGCCCGGACCTCTACCGCCAGGCCATCAAAACTTACCTGGAAAAGCACCAGAACGGCATCGTGAGCACCGATGACCTTCACGAGGTGGTGGAAGAAGTCAGCGGGCTTTCTTTTGACGCCTTTTTTGACCAGTGGCTTTATCATGGGGCCTTCCCGGAACTGAAGGTGGACTACGCCTGGGATGCAGCTTCAGGCCAGGCCAAACTGACGGTGAAACAGACACAGAAAGTCACCGACCAGGTGCGGCTTTTCCGTTTCCCGCTGACCGTGGGCTTCTCGCTCAAAGACGGCAAAGGGCTGGAGCGCCGCACCCTTCAGGTCACAGAGGCGGAGGAGAATTTCTATTTCGCCCTGCCTTCCCAGCCGGAACTTGTTCGCGTGGACCCGGACTACACTTTGTTGGGGAAAATCGATTTCACCCCGCCCGGTGCCATGCTGGACAAACAGCTGCAGGGAGACATGATCGGCCGGATGCTCGCCGCCCGCATTCTCGGAGGCCGCCAGGACCTGGCCAGTGCAGACAAGCTGGCACGGCTGCTGAAGGAGGATTCCTTTCACTCTGTCCGCAGTGAAGCAGCCCGCGCCCTGGCCAAAATGGCCACTCCTGGCGCCCGAGATGCCCTTCTCGCCGGTCTGGCTGCGGGCCAGCCTGACAGCCGGGCCCGGCAGGTGCTGGTCGAGTCCATCGCAGCACTCCCCTGGCCGGAATGTCAGCAGGCTTTGCTGAAGCATTCCACGGCAGAGAAAAATCCGCTGATTCTCGCCACCATCATCAAAAGCTGGGGCTCGCGCCCTGGAGATGCCGAAGTCTCGGCCGCGCTCGCCGGGCACCTTGCCACCCGCAGCTTTCAGGAGCAAGTGGCCACGGCAGCCATCGCCGCCTATCGCGCACAGGATGAGGCCTCTGCTGTGCCAGCCATCCTCCAAAGGCTTCAAGACAACCCGCTGGAGTTCCGCACCCGCGACTACGCTTCATCTCTGGACAGCCTGGCCTTCCTGGCCCGGAAGGAACAGGACCGTGAAAAAGTCCGCATCTTCCTGACAGGCTTCCTCACCCATCCCAAAGAAGAGCTCCGTGCAGCAGCGGCCAAGTCTCTGGGGACCCTCAAGGATCCCAAAGCCATCGCCGTCTTGCAGGCCATGATACCTGGTGCCGGAC
>DASWXG010000683.1:0-15833 GCA_036405615.1 Prosthecobacter sp.
GCCGATCATAGCCACCATTTGCAGCCAGCCGGCCACCATGCCCAGCCGCCGCGAGCCGACGACCTCCTTGAGAATGCCCATCTTGCCCGGGCTGTAAAAAGTGGCCTGAGTGGCCAGCAGGAAGAAGGAACCGAGCGCCAGATAGATGCTCAAATCCCCCAGGGCCAGATGAAAGCACAGCCCTGCCAGGAGCATGATGAGCGACTGCGCCACCAGCATGACCAGGATGAGCGAACGTTTGGAATAACGGTCGGCAAAATACCCCGCCAGCGGGGCGAAGATGATGAACGGCAGCAGCAACATGGCCCCCAGCCAGATGCCGATGTCATCCGCCAGCGGCCCGGAAGTCACCTTCGGGACCAGGCCCACCAGCATCATTTTCAGCAGATTGTCATTGAAGGCATTCAGCAACGAAGCCGCCAGAATCAAAGCAATGGAAACCCAGGCCCGTGAAGGCAGGCGTTTCATCTGATCAAGTGTTTCTGGGTCGGGCGCAGTCGGGGAGGGCATGACGAATCCGCGGAGATTGCCACCCCATGCGCAAAAGTCGCGTGGAAAAGATCAGACGGCGTTGAGAAAGAAGCCGGATGCTTATTGGGCCTCCACCTTCAAGTCGTCCAGCCAGAAGGCCACCTTCTCAGTGGCGGTGCTGACAAAACCCAGCCATGCCAGTTCATTCCACCCGGCGTCACAAGCCAAGTCCTTGAACTCCACCTGCGGCTGTCCCTCCGGGGTGATGGCCAGCGTCCACTTGCCATCCGCCTTTTCCCCCAGCGGGGCCGAAATGCGGACCGCTGCCCATGTGCCATCGGGGAAAGCCACTTTCTTTTTGCTGCGGCGTTCAATGATGTTTCCCGCTTCAAAGGCCACGCTGGGCCCGGTGAGGTAGGGGTGGCCAGCTCCGCGGCAATCCAGGAAGAATTTGGCTCCTTTTTCCATCCGTACTTTGAAGGACAGATGAAGCCGCCCTTCCTTGTAACCCGGCTTCAGCACCAGATGCGGATCCCAAGTAGGGTCCAGACCAGGGGCGTCCGTGATTTTCAAACTGCGCTTGCCGCTGGCCGCCTGGTCTTCCACGACGGAGACGCTGTCGCCCTTGTTCTGCCAGTGAATTTCCTGACGGGGCAGAATGGGAAAACTAAGACCCATGTGCTCAAAGTCCTCGTCAATCTGGTAAGGCGGCATCGGCCACGGCTTCGACTGTTCCCAGAAATGAGGGAAGCTCAAGGAAGTGGCGAGCTTGCGCCATTCTCCGCCACCGCGGACTCCGGCCTGTTTCACGTCGCCCGGCACAAAGCCCATCTTCAACGCCGGACTCTCCGGCTTCAGGCGGAAGTCCCGCTTGGCAGCATCCATGAAAAGCGGATCGGCCACCTGGCTGCCTTCGTCATGGCCGGTACGTTTCTGCCACCCGGCCAGATCGGTATCCTGGAACTGCACAGGAAGCCCGGCGCTGTTCCAATACAGGTTGTTGCGCATCTCATACGTACCGGTTTCCCAGTTGAACCAGGTGCCGTCGAGCAGCTTGGGAATGTCATAAATGACAATGTTGTTCTCATAGGCAAAGGAGGCGTGCTTCTCCGCCCGTGAGCGCTGGATCTGGGCCTTCCGGCCATAGGCAAAAATATTCTGGCTGACCTGGTTCCACTTGCCGTAGTGCTGGTGGTAGGTGGATTCGCTGGTGTCATGCACCACGTTGTGGGTGAGAGTCACCCCTGTGCTGCCTTCATCGGTGTAAAGGCCCCAGCCTCCGTAACGGTAGCTGCCCACATCATGCACATGGTTGTGGTTTACCGTTGTGCCTTCGCTGCGGCCCAGGCCGTAGAAGCCGCCCATGTCGCTCAGCACGCCCCAGCCCAGATGGTGAATGTGGTTGAAGTCCAGACGATTCCGTTTGGAAGGGCTGTGTTTGTAACCCCAGACCCAGCCGGCGCTGATGCCGGTGTAGTAAAGATCGCCAATGTCGCAATGTGTCACCTCACAGTCTGCGGCGTGGGCCAGGAAGACCCCGCAGGCGCTGGGGAAAAGACGTCCCCCGCTGTGGATGATACAGTCGTCCACAATGACATGATGGGTCAGCGTGGCATCGTCCGGCATCTTGATGTCACCAATCCGCACACCGCCGCCGCCCAGGTCGTGGAGGTAGGAGCGCGTGATGCTGCTGTGGCCACAGGCAGTGCGGAACCAGATGGCATAACCACCGGTGTGTTTGATCTCACAGCCGGTGAAATGGATGTCCTGGCAGCGGTCCAGTTCGATGGTTCCGCCCACCCCTGCGGCAGCCTGACCGTCATGATGCCCCGCAGGACCATAGATATATTGAGTGTGGGCAAAGGTGATGTTTTCAAACCTCACGCCTTTGGCACCGTCCACCGTCACCAGCTTCTCCGTGACTGGCACCACCACATCAGCCTGGGTCATGTCTTCACCTGGCATAGGCTTGTAAAGAAGTTCACCCTCAGCCGTCAGAAACCACTCGCCGGGGGCATCCAGTGCTGCACGGAAGTTTTCCACGTACCAGCGCTGATCAGGCTCAAACTCGACAAAAGGATAGCGCGCCGCGCCGACGATGCGGATGGCGCGTGCCTCGTCATTGAGCGCCTGGATGCGGCATTGGCCAACGGTCCAGGTCTGCATCACGGTCAGCAGCACCTGGCTGCGCTCTTTCTCCGGGATGGCTTTCACCACATCGTAATCCGCAGGCCTTGCCACAAAGGCCTCAAAGCTGGGGCGTTTGAGATCCTTGAACATGTCCAGGGCAGCCTGCGAACGGGCGTTGAAATAACCGCCCACTGCACCAGGGCGGTTGTCCACCGCATTCGGGGTGCGTGCACGAACGGCGCGCCTGCCATTGATCCAAAGCTGTTCAAATTTGCCGTCCACACGGGCCTTCCACAAACCATCTTCGGCAGGCTGCCAGCCGGTCACTTTGCGGCCGCCGGTGAAGGTCACTTTTGCGCCGTCAGCGGCAGCATAAACCGTGCTTCCGGTCTCACTCCCGCCATCTTCGGCACCCAGCTTCAGCGGTTCCCCCAGAAAGTAATCACCTGCGGCAAACTCCACCCGCACGGTCCCCTTCTCTCCCCCCTTTCGAAGCTCTCTCACACGGGCCTGCGCGGCACTGGGCGTGGAGATTTCGCCAGAAGGACTGACCTGAACGACGGAGTCCGCAAAGACGGGAGCCGCGCACAAAAAGAAAGCGAGAGGGAAACGCATTCCGGCGTGTAGCGCGGATGCGCGCCGCTGGCAAGGGATGGCGGAAACCATTGGACATTCCGGGAGCGCATCCGTAACCGCTTTCCATGGATCTGTGGATCAACTGCATCACCAAGCGCTTCCCTGGCATCAAGGTTCTGGAGGAAGTTTCCGCCGAGATCTCCGCCGGAAACATCGTGGCATTGCTGGGTTCCAATGGTGCGGGCAAGACCACCTTGCTGCGGTGTCTGGCCACTCTTTCCAATCCGGATTCCGGTGACATCCGGCTGGACGGGGAAGTCCTCAAACGCGGCCGTATTGACCTCCGCCGCAGGCTGATGTTTCTGCTGGATTTTCCCACTCTGCTCAACCATGCGGACCCGCTGGCTGTCATCGCCATGCACTTGAAACTCTGGCAGGCCGACCGGCCCGATGTCGAACAACGGGTCGCTGACCTGATGGACCGTCTCCAGATTGCTTCGCTGTGCGATGTACCGGTTTATACCTTCTCGCGAGGTCAGAATTACAAAACAGCCCTGGCCGCCCTGGCTGCGGTGGATCCGGAGTTGTGGCTGCTGGATGAACCCTTTGCGTCTGGCATGGATCCTCAAGGCATTGCCACTTTCCGGCATGAAGGAGAACAAGCCGTGAAAGAGCGTGGAAGAATACTGATCTACAGCACGCAGATGGTGGAGCAGGCCTGCAGTTTCTCCACCCGGGTCGCAGTCATCAGCCGGGGGAAGCTGGCTCTTTATGATACCGAAAAAGACCTGAACCGGGATCCGCGGAAACTGGATGAAATGCTGATCTCCCGCCGCGCATGAAACACCTGTGGGACAACGCAACCGCCAGGCGGCTGAAAAAAGCCGTCCGCAAACGCAGCCCGGATGACTGGAAAAGCAGCCGCAAAAGGCGGCGGGCTGTTCGCAGCCGCTGGACGCGATTCGCCAATGCCTTATGGCTGGCGCTGTCAACCCTGCTGGTCGCCAGCATGATCTGCCAGCCCTACCTGACGGACAAGCCCGCACCTCTGCCTCCAGCCATTGCAGCAGGACTGACAGCCCTCAATATCCTAGGCTTTGGAATCCTCGGTGGCATGTGGTTGCGCAACCTCACGCCGCCAGATCTCTCCCCCCTTGTCAATACGCCGGCCCCCGGGCGCATGGTTTATCTGCACCTCCTCCATCAAATGAGACGCCAGGCTGCCCTGCGGGCTTTGGGGCTCGTCGGGTATGGGTTTGTCATTTGCCTGGTTTTGGGGCTGCACAGCCGGGGCTTGGAACGGGAGGTGCTTCTAAACGCGTCCGTAGCCTGCCTCCCTCTCACAGGCAGCGTCCTCGCTTTTGGCGTTTTGATTGAGATGTTCCGGTGGGCGGTTCCAAAAGTGGCCAAAGTGTTTTATATCGCCTTTGGCCTGGTCCTTCTGTGGGAACTGGCGCACCTGATGTCCCGTCACCGGATTCCGTTCCCCCCTTCTGTCGCAGAGGTGGCGGGAATGCTTCCCCACAGTCCCCTTCTCGAGTGGCTGGCCACCGACGGCAGCCCTTTTCCCACGTCAGCCTTGCTCGCCTGCACGGGAGCCGCACTCCTCGCCATCCTTTTGGTTACGCAAAGCTTAAGGGATCGCCAGTTCTCCTTTCCTGATGAACCCGAGGATGAATCCTTTCATTGGGGAGCTGAATCCTACGTGGCCGAATCCTTCCGTGAGTGGAAGCAGGCTGTCTGGAATGATCCCGCCAGGTACGCCGAATATGATCCTGAAGATGTCGATGCTGAGGAGGCGTTTCCTTCGGATGCTGAGGACCAAGACGCTCCTTTGCTGATCCACCCGTCTGCACCGGAGAATCACGCGACTCCCGTGGATCCGGAGTTTCGGGGTGCCATGGCGAAACGGATCCGGGCCTTGCTGGACCACACCGGTTTTGAGTGTCCGCTGCAGGAGTGCATTCTCACCAAACCCTACCCGCCAGGGATCATGCGCCAGTCCTTGCGCGTGTCCTTGTGGGCAGGTTTTCTGCTGCCGGTCTGTGCAGAAATCGCGAGCTGGCTGCCGCCCTTGTATGCAACGGTGCTTATAATGGCTTCGATACTGCTGATCCTTTTCAGTCTGTTTTTGATGCTGTCCCCCATTCCCCGCCCTCTGCCGCTGCAATCCAGCCGGTGGGTATGCCTGCCCATGGATGCCAAGGTCCATGCAGACAATTTCTTCCGCTGGCAGCGCTTCCTGTTTCTGCGCCGCTGCGGTGTAGTTGTCGCCATGTTGACGGTCATGGCATTGACTGCACTGGCCATCATCGGTCTGCAGCACCTGCTGGCCTTGCCAGGGCAGGGCTTCGTGACTTTGGACAGGTTCTTTCACGGCCATCTTTCAGGGCTTGCCATCTGTGGCGTGCTCGGGATTTGCCTGCTTGCCATAAGGTATCTCGAAGCCCTCCGCTTCTACCGCATCCTGTTTGAGGCCATTCGCTGGCGGGGGCTGTGGAAGGCCATTTCCACGGTGAGCGCCATCCTCTCTGTCTCCTGCGGCTTTGCCCTTTTTGCCGCAGGCCTCACCCTTTTTCTGTTCACCCTCGGGGAAGCAAACACCGATTTTCACTGGCTATTTTTCCCCGTCTGGCTGCTGGTTGCGGAGGCCCTGCACCAGATTCATTGCTGGGCGCTGCTGCAAATGGCGCGTTGGGGGCGCAGTGACTGGCTCGGCTGATCTGATGCTGTCGAAGCCGACGTCTTCACTCTGCAAAGCTTGGCGTCTCTGCCAACCCATGCCACAATCTTCCAAAGAATTCATTCTCAGCATGCGCTACCCCCCCTTGCCCGCCGACCTTTTCGCCAACAACCGCAAGCGTCTGTATGCCAGCCTGCCGCCGGGTTCGTTGGTGATCCTGCAATCCAATGATGTGCTGCCCACCAATGCCGATGGCACCCTGGGTTTTGTCCAGAACAGCGATCTGTACTATCTGAGCGGCATTGACCAGGAAGAAAGCATCCTGCTGCTCTTCCCCGATGCACCGGATCCCAAGATGCGGGAAATGCTGTTTGTCCGGGAAACCAACGAATACATCGCCCTTTGGGAAGGTGAAAAACTCACCAAGGAGGCCGCTACCGCGCGCTCCGGCATCCGGCAGGTTTACTGGCTGCAGGATTTCGAAACCCTCTTTCGGCAGGTGATGTGCCAGGCCCAGCTGGTGTACCTGAACTCCAATGAGCATCCGCGGGCGGCCATTTCCACAGAGACCCGGGAGACCCGCTTCACCCACCGCTGCCAGCGGGAATACCCGCTGCATGACTACCGCCGCCTCGCGCCGCTGATGCATGCGCTGAGAGTGCTGAAACAGCCCGCTGAGGTGGAGGCTCTGCAGGAAGCGATCCGCATCACGAAAGCAGGTTTCCTGCGACTGCTGAAGTTTGTCAGGCCAGGCGTTCAGGAGTTTGAAGTGGAAGCAGAACTGGCTCACGAATTCATCCGCCAGCGGGCCCGGGGCTTTGCCTATCCGCCGATTATCGCCAGCGGGGCCAATGCCTGTGTGCTGCATTATGTCACCAATCACCAGCCATGCCAGGAAGGTGACTTGCTGCTGCTGGATGTGGCGGCTAACTACGCCAACTACAATGCTGACCTCACGCGGACAATTCCTGTGAGCGGCCGGTTTTCCGCACGGCAGTGCCAGGTCTATTCCTCCGTACTGCGGGTTTTCCGTGAGGCCAGCCAGATGCTGCGGCCCGGCGTGATCATCCGGGAATATCAGGAGGAGATCGGCAAGATCATGACCTCCGAACTCATCGGCCTGGGCCTTCTGGACCGCGATGCCGTGGAAAAGCAGGATCCCGAGCGGCCGCTCTACAAAAAGTATTTTCCCCATGGAACCAGCCACCATCTGGGGCTGGACGTCCATGATGTGGGTCACACCTGGAAACCCATCCAGGCAGGCATGGTTTTCACGGTCGAGCCCGGTATCTACATCCGCGAAGAAGGTCTGGGTATCCGGCTGGAAAACAATCTGTTCATCGGCAACGACAGCAATACCGACCTGATGGCCGACATCCCGATCGAGGCCGATGAGATCGAAGACCTGATGGCCTCACAGCGCTGATCTGGTGGGAAGGCCCATCCAGCAAAAATGAAAAGGCGGGGCCGCGTATGTTGCGGTCCCGCCTTTTGTTCAATCGAAGGTTCCGCTCCCGGATAAGGACACGGAGCCGGCAGAGGATCAGGCCTTGCCAAAGATGGTATTGCCCGTGCTGAGGAGGTCGTTGCAGGCTTCTTTCATGCGTTCGCAGAGGCCCTGCTCCCCCTTCTTCAGGTAGCTGCGCGGATCATAGGCTTTCTTGTCACCGACTTCGCCGTCAATCTTCAGCACACCGTCATAGTTCTTCATGAGGTGGCCGACGATCGGGCGGGTGAAAGCGTATTGGGTGTCGGTGTCGATGTTCATCTTGATCACCCCATAACCCAGAGTTTCACGGATCTCTTCCAGAGGCGTGCCGCTGCCGCCATGGAACACGAGGTCCATCTCGGCTGCTGCACCATACTTGTCCGTCACAGCCGCCTGACCGTCCTTGAGGATCGTAGGCTTCAGCTTCACGGCACCCGGCTTGTAGCTGCCATGAACGTTGCCGAAGGTGGCGGCGAACATGAAGCGGCCCACACCATTGAGGGTTTCATAAACCGTCAGCATGTCTTCAGGTGTGGTGTAAAGTTTGTCATTCGACACACCGGAGGTGTCGTGACCGTCTTCTTCACCACCGACGACGCCGGCTTCGATTTCCAGGATGATGTCCAGTTCCGCGCACTGCTGAAGCAGTTCCTTGGAGATGCGCAGGTTCTCTTCGAGAGGCAGTTCGGAACCGTCGAACATGTGGCTGTTGAAGAGATTGCCTTTGCCGGCTTCACGGCGGGCCTTGGTCGCGGCCAGCAGGGGTTTCAGGAATTTCTCGACGTTCTTTGGATGACAGTGGTCGGTATGCAGGGCGACCAGGATGTCATACTTCTCCGCCAGAATGTGCACGGCTTCCGCCAGCACGATGGCCCCCAAGGCCATATCCTTCACGGCGGTGCCGGATGCAAACTCGCCGCCGCCGGTGGAAACCTGGATGATGCCGTCTGACTTGGACTCCGCAAAAGCTTTCAGCGCACCATTGATCGTCGGCAGGGAGGTGACGTTGATGGCCGGATAGGCGTATCCGCCTTTCTGGGCGGCATCAAGCATGGCACGATATTGGGCGGGGGTGGCGACGGGCATTTCGGAGTGTGTTTGGGGTTTGTGAGTACCGGAAGGGAGCAAGAATGATGCCCGGCGCAAGCCTGGGTTCTGCCTCTTGCAGGCAAGACAGGCCCGCCTCCTCTTGGACCTGTCCACAAAAAAAGCCACCTGCCGGAGAGGCAGGTGGCTCCAGAAACAACCTTTGCGGAAACTGGATTACAGTTTTTCGAACACAAAACGACCGGAATAGAACGGCGTGGTTTTGTCGGTTTCACCACTCTGCTTCGGCAACTGCGGCAGGAGGAAGTAACCCACGCCCACGTAGGAAGGCTGGCCGCCATCCCCGGTTTCTTTGATGATTACACCCTGGAACTTCACGGAGCGAGAGATGAATTCAGGCTTGACGGGATAGATGGGGCTGAAGTCTTTCGTGGTGAAAGAACCGCTGAGAAGGCCGGTTTTTGGCACCGCTGTCAACGCAGTCTTGGCTTCGTTCTCAGTCGAACTCAGCACGGTGACTTTGCTGCCTTTGATGACATACACCCTCACATCCGGATCCATGGAGACGAACGAGGTACCAAAGGACACATAGGCGTAGCCGAGGTCGCCTCCATTGATGAAGTCAATCTCCGCATTGTTTGCGGGTGTTGCCCCAACGAGGGGTTCCGGAATATTCAGAACGCTGAAGCCACTCGCAGGGGCCACATAGCGGCCACCGCTGGCCACCACCGTTATAGGGGTGGTAACGGCTGTGCCTGGCAGGCCGAAACCAGCCTTGAAGGTGCGGTCTGTAGCCTTGGTGCTGGCAGGACGCACCCACGTGGCGCTGCCCTCAATGGTGTTGTCCTCATTACCCGGATCCAGATCCGGAATAGTGACCTTGTCGTCAATCTTGAACTGGCCAAGCAGGGAGCCCCCCGGCTTCAGCGCCTTGTACATGTGCTGGAAGACAGCCAGTTCACCATCCGGCCCCACAAAGGTGGCATTGGTGAGGGTTTCCCCATCCGGCATTTTACCAGCAACGGTCAGTTTGCCGTCTGCTGCCACCGTGAACGAGGCATAACCTGCACCCAGAGGCACGTTCTTGGTCCCGTTAGGGTTGGCGGTGTAGAGCGGATCACTGTCACTCAGGCCGACAGCCATCGTGTAATAACCCACATACGTGCTGGCAGTCAGGACCTTGTTGAAGATCTGGCGCCAGCCGGTGAACGACAGGTTGGTGACACCGTCGGTGATCAAGCCCGCAGTGAGGCGGTTCGAAACCGGGTCCAGCGCGAAGTCCAGACGGAGTGGGTCAGGAACGGGCTTGCCTGCACGCTTGATGTAAACCGAGCCCGTGTATGGCACCGTGTTCACATTCAGCGGGCCAGCGAAGCTGTAGGTCGTGCCGCCCAGCAGCAGTTTGCCCGTGAAGGTCGCTTTGCTGGTGACTGTGAGGTCCACACGGCCGCCCAAGTTGTCACCCAGAGCAGCATTCCGACCGACCACACCGACCCAAGTGCCTGGAACGGTCTGGTTCAGATCCAGAACATTCAACGTGCCAGTGGAGGTCACCTTGCCGAACTTATTGGCCAGCGTGATGGTCACCTTGTAACCACCCACCTTGGTGGCCGTTGGCTTGCCGGTGATAACACCGGAGATAGGATCAATCTTCAGGCCTGGAGGCAGGCCAGCCGCAGTGATCTTGTCCGGCCAGATGGTGGTGTCATCACGTTTGACCGGCACCTGGAAGCGGTAGTCACGACCAATGAGAGCGGTATCGAAGGCGAACACTTCTTTAAACTGAGGAAGATCCGTGAAGACACGCAGTTCATACTGGTTGCCAGTGACCGTAACGCCATCCGGACCGGTGACTTTCAAACGGTAGAAGCCGTTGTTTGCAACCGCAGTGACTCCGGTGATCTTGTAAGCCTTCACCGAAGCCTGCCCAACGCCGGAACCGGAGACCAGCTCGGTTTCGGTTTCTTCTTCAAGAGGGACGTCGTCGTCGTTGCCGGGGATCATGTCCGGCCCCGGATCCATCACCGTGCGGGTGCCGATGCGGACCCACTTGTAGCTGAGCGGTGTCTTGGGTCCTGCAGCGATGACCGGGGTCAGAGTTGCCACGCCTTTCTCAGCGACCGGCAGGTAGCGGTTGGTGGAATCCACCACCACGACTTCAGCCGGGTTGGCAATCGTGGAAGCTTTGCTCTGAGCATTGGAAACCTCGACCGTGTAGGTACCACCATCCGTCAGCGCGGCGCCTGTGCCGTTTTCATTCAGCTTGGAGATATCTGCGGTGAAGACATTGGCCAGGACGGCATTGTTCTTCTTCCAAGCGTAGCGCAGCGTCGGCAGGCCTCTGGCCACCACCTTGAGGTCAAGAGACTGACCAGACAGGAGGGTCCTGGACTGCGGAGGCGTCACAATGGTGACCACCGGATTCTGCAGTGCGAGGGTGATGGCGTTGCTGACTTTGGTGTCAACCTCGTTAGTCACCGCCACTGTGTAAGAGCCATCGGCAGCAGCGGTCGCGCTCGGGATCACATAGGTAGCGGATGTGGCACCACTGATGTTGCTGCCATTCCGTCTCCACTGGTAGGTGACATTCCCCTCTCCGTCATGAACGACGGAGAAGCGGATTTCCTGCCCAAGGTAGGCATCAGCCGGAGTGACAGATGCCACGACAGAAGTGATTTCATCAATGACATCCAGTGTTGCATCCTCGCTGGTAACGGAGGCGACGCTGTTGGTCACCACCACATGATAGGTGCCTTCATCTGCCTCCTGGATGTTGGTGAGCGAATAGAACTGGCCGGTCGCACCCTGGATCGCCACATCGTTTTTATACCACTGATAGGTAAACGGTGCCTGGCCACGCGACTGGACACCAAAGGTATGGCTGGAGTTTGGAGCCACCGTTGCAGAGGACGGGTTAGTGGTGATTTCGGGCACATCGTCCACCAGCACTTCCAGCTTGTCCGGATGGATCGTTGTGCCGCCCGCATTGCTTGCGGCTACGGAATACTCGCCCTTGGTGGCGAAATTGGCCTCGAAGGTGTAGGAGGCGGATGTAGCTCCGAGAACAGGGCTTTCGTCCAGATACCATTGATAGGTCACTGGAGTCTGCGGAGACCCTGGTGTTTCGGCAAGGGCGCTAAGAGTCACGGAAGTTCCAGGCGTCAGCCTTTGGCTCAGATCAATATCAGCGGAGGGGGCCTGGGTAAACGCTGGAGGAGGAACCCCCTGAACGGCAGTATCTGCCTCAACGACCATGAGAATGCCGGCCGAGTTGAACAGACTGGTATCCCACATCAGGTTTCCACCCAGGGCGAAAAGGATGAGGTCCAAGTTCGGGATGGTAAGATCGTCACCGCCTTTGCGAAGAACCGGGCCGACGTTCACGGTCCCCAGATAACCGGACCCCTTGAACAGACGGAAAATATCGCCCGCCTTAGGCGTGTAACCATCGTTCTGCACCATGATCTTGGCACCCGGGGCCCAGTTGATGGTGCCGGAAGCCGTAAGCATGTCATGCTGAGAACCTGTAACCATGCTGTTCAGGCCGGGAGAGAACTCATCCGTAAGCACATGGTCGCGCCAGAAGGAGTAGTTCTGGTCGGTGGCGGTAAGTGCGCCCGGGTTGTTGTAGGTGGCGTTGCGGAGCTGGAGAAGAGCCTGAGAGCCACTGGCCAGCATCACGTCCCCGGAGACGAACAGGGTACCAATCGCCTTGCCAGCCTGATCACCCGTGCTGAGGATACCGCCGGACTGGATGGCCAGCTTGCCCTGGACGATACCGCTACCGGCGATGGTGGCACCGTTCATGACGGTGGTCATCATGTTCGGGTTGCTGATGCTTGGCGACTTGCCGGTGTCACCAATGCCATTCCGCCCCACCTGCAAGATGCCCTGCTGCACCACTGTTGGTCCGGTGTAGTCGTTGTCCAGGGACAGTGTGGCCCAGCCGTTGCCGGACTTCGTGACTCCCAGAGAGGCACTTGGCTGCAACACATTGGCACCGGGGGCAAAGAACCGGCTGTTGATGGTGCCATCACGGAAGAACGCATCCCAGATCGCCTCATAGGTGGAAGGGGTGGACTGCGTGATGGTCAGCACCGCTGGAGTCGCGGAGGCGTTCTCGATGATTTCAGAACTGCCGCTGCCAGAGGAACTCATGGAGCCCGAATTGCCAAAGAAGGCACCCGTGCCACCTGCCGTATTCAGGTTTCCAATGATGACATTCTGACCTCCAGCCTGAAGGATGGAGTTGAAGTTCATCGTGACATCATTGGCTGCCGTCAAAGCCTTGGCATTGCCGAGGCGCAGGATGGAAGTCGAGTCATGGTTGTAGGCAGCGTTGTTGCTGATGGTGATGTCGCCCGTCCAGGCGCTGTTGTCACCGTTCAGCACGGCATAACCATAAGTGCGGGCGGTGGCGGCATCGTTGGCAGTTCCGCTCGTCTCATCTGTCTGGACTAAGATGTTGCCGCTGGTGGTGGCACCATCCTTGAGACGGCCGTTGAACTGCACGTAGAACTGTTCACCACCAACCGGCATGTTGACCGAGTCGCGCATGATCAACACCAGGTTGTCATTGAGCGTGATATTGCCGTTGTAAGCGGTCACTGAATCATTGGCCGTGCTCTCGATGCCCAACCGCTTGGTCTGGAGCGGGTTGTAAGTGACGTTGATGTCGTGGTTGATGTCGAAGATCCAGCCCTGGATGCTTGGGTTATCCGGGCTGTAGATCATGAACTCAGCCAGGCCGGCACGCTCAGTGTCACCCAGAGTGATGGTCTTGCCGGAAGCATAACCGGTGCCGATCACATCTGCCTGGTTGGCAGCCCACACCGTCCCCTGCTTGATGACGAGTCCGCCCTTCCATTCCGGCACGTTGGAGCGGAACTCCATCCTGCCGCCGCCGTCTTTGACGATGTCGCCGGAGCCGGTCAGGTAACCGGTGTTGTTGTTGAGGCGCAAGATACCGAAGTTGGCGACGTCAAAGGTCGTGGTGCCCTTGATGTCCATGATGCCATTGAGGTTCAGCGGACGGCGGTTGCCCATGTTGAACTGGCTGCCCGAGAGCACGCCGTCACTGGCAAGGTTGGCATTGATGTCCAGAAGGCCGCCATAGGTAAAGGTGTTGTTACCTTCAAAGGTGAAGAACTCTTCGATGTTCCAGTCACCGCTGTTGTTGGCGTTGCCCAGGAACATTTGAAGATTTGTGCCCTGACGCAGGATGGTGCCGTCCGCCCAGGAACGGTTGGAACCCAATACCGAAACTGTTCCGGCTGCAGCGTTACCAACATCCGAAACCACGACCAGGCTACCCTGACGGACATCCATCAGCCCCTGGAAGTTGGCATGGGTGCCAAGCAGTGTCAGCGCACCGGCACCGGTTTTGACCAAGTCTCCGCGGAAGATTTCCTGCGAATTCAAGCCGTTTGCAACAGTCAGTCCGCCGCCGATCACCAGGTTTCCAGAGGCATTGGCAATGTCAAATACGCCACCATCCCCCTGGAGCATCACCCCGCGGTTGCCTAGCGAGGCCACTCCCCCGGTCCAGCGGACCGTCCCGCCGTTGAGGGTAAGATGGTTATTCGTAAAGGTGGTGGGCGAGTTTCCAAGAGCGCTCATGGAACTAAACTCCAGCACAGCACCGTTCACAAAAGTCTGCCCCGTATAGGTATTGTTACCGGTCAGCTTGACCACCCCGGTGGTCCCGAAGTTTTCAGGCGAGGTGGTGGACGGACCCGCGATGGTCAGATCTGTGTCACCAACGATGCTGGAAGCGATAGTCAGCTTGCCCTTGCCATACTGGTGAATCACGATTTCGGGAGTTGCCGTCGTCAGAGGCACATTCGAAGCCGTCGCTGTAGCGTTGGCAGAAATGGTGATCGAGTTGCCGTTGATGGCGGTGATGTAAGCGCCAGCAGGAATGCCGTTGCCGGAAATCGGCATTCCCACCTGCAGGCCTGCGGTGTTGGTGACTCCGGTGATCACGCTGTTATTGATCGTCGTTCCACCTTGGTAGGACAGCGTGGCAGCTGCAATGGAGCCACCGGTAATGGTCTTGTTGGAGGCACCGGTATTGCTGCTCACCAGGAGACCGCCGGCTATGCCGTCGCCGACAAGGCTGAGGGTAGTCCCGCTGCCGATGGTGACCACACTGTCGGCCATGGTATCAAAGCGCAGTGTGTTCAGATTCTTGCTGTTGGTCAGCGTTCCAAAGAAGCCTGCTCCGCCGTTTTCGGACACATCCATCCAGTTCGCCCAGCCAGCGACATCATTGACATACTCGCTCGCCACACGGTTGACAGCCTTGATGCGGTTGGCAACAGGAGCACCCGCGTCCACCATCGCAAAGTCCAGCGCCTCACGGGGAGTGTTGCTGTAGGTCGCCCAGGAAACGACCCGATTCTTCAAGATCGAATTGGTGAAGTTGTTGAAGTTCAGCGTGATGACGCCGTTGCCATTGCCTGTGACAGCTTCCACAAAGTTCACGGCGCCACCAGAAGCGCGGGTTACGTTGGCGCGGTTATTGTTGGCATTGGTGTTGCCGATATTCACCGTCATGGTGCGGGTACCACGGCCTTCTGCGATGATTTCAGAAGTGCCGTTCTGAATCTGCAGCACGTTGTTGGCTGCACTGGTGAGCGCATAGCCAATGGTCGTGGATGCGGCCAGGTTCGACTGGGCGTGGACCACACCGCCGCTGAAGATGGCGTTACCCGATGAACCGCCGCCCACCAGGGCCACGTTTTGGCCGCTATGATCCAGGATCAGCTTGCCACCGGAAATCTGGAAGTTGGAATCGCCCGCAGTGGCGTTGGTGCTGTTGCGCAGAGTGACATTGCCACGGCCAACCTTGAGGATACCAATGTTGTTAGGAGCGGTACCCGGGTTGCCAGTAATACGATGATCAAAAACCACCGAACCGCCAGCCGCCGCATACAGACGAAGGGCAGCACCCGCGATCGACAGGTTGTTGGTCGCAGTTGAACTGCCGAAACGGACCTCGCCGCTCTCATTCAGACCACCCACGAATTTGATACCAGAACCCGTAGCCGTCCAGGCTGCCATGTTAAAATGCTGTCCAGGCTTAGTAAGCAGCAAGGAACTCGTGTTATTATTGGCATTGCCCATAATAAACCCTTGATGGGTTGTCCCACCGTTGACCGCAAAGGTCGTTGTGTTCGAATCCGCATTGGGGATCTTGGAGAGTGCCGTGTCTGTATAGAAGCCTGTGCCATCCCGGGTCGGATCATTAGGATCGTAGGTGACCAGGAGGTTCCCCGCGATCAGTTGCAGACGCCCCGCAGCATTATACTGCTTCTCCATGATGTAGTTTGTATCGCCGCCAGCACCGTTGAGGTTCACACGAAGCACTTCGTTTTCGTTCGTCCTCACCCCGGCCTGGCTGGGGAGAGTGGAGATACGGTCGGCGATTGGGAT
>DASWXG010000684.1:0-3174 GCA_036405615.1 Prosthecobacter sp.
TGGACACCGACATCGAAAACAACTTCTGGCCCCGCCGCCCCGTGAAAAGCAAGTTCCAGCTCTTCAAGGACGACAAGTCTCCAAACCCCATGCGCGAGATGACGAAGCCTGAGGCTGAGAAGAAGGAAGGCGTCCGGACCAAGGCGAGTGAGAAGACTTCTCCGGTGAAGCCGAAGTAGGTTCAACTGTGTGCCTCTACTCATTCTTTGATATGCAAGATTCCAGCACAGAAATTCTGAGTTCCCTCGGAATACAGATGAGGCATCCATCTCCTGGCTTTACGAAGTGGTTGGATGAAAATCAGCTCTCGTGGCTGACCGGGCCAGGGCGCCTGGACATGTTTCCTCATGCTCATTCTGAGCTCAGGGTGCAGGGGCGCCTTTGGGGATACTTCTGGACTGAGGATCGCATTAAAACCAATGCGGTTGACTACGGCTTGCGTTATTTGGGCATTGGCTCCCTAGGCAGTGGAAAATGGATTGCCGTCGACACGCACCTCCCAGGACGCCCGATGATTGGTGCCATAAGTCTCTCTGCATTGATCAAGGCAGAGGCGTCCCATGGGAGTCTGCGCGAAGGAGATTTTGGTGCCTTTGACTTGTCTTTGGCAGAATGGCTTGGCCTCGTTCGTGAAAACCCAATGCGGAGAGACATGCCAAATTGAGAGGCATGAAACGCAGGCTTTCCCGCACATGATCAAGGAGGCTTTCATCGCTTTGTTTGTGGGAACTTGCGCCCACGCGCATTCCCTGCACCAGTCTGCCGCCGAGGCGGAATACAACGCTAAGACAAAGAAGCTGGAAGTCAGCCTCACCGTCTTCATCAACGACCTCGAGCTCGCGCTCATCCGTCATTCAGAACGGATGATGGCGCTGGAGAAAACTCCCGCTGTTGAGTTTGATGCGGAGGTTCAGGCCTACTTGTCCAAGACCTTCGTCATCACGGATGCGGCGGGCAAGGTGTCCAAGATCGAGTGGGTGGGCCGCGACTTGGATGCTGACAGCGCGAAGAGTGACGAGCCTTGCGTGACGCTTTACTTCCAGGTGTCACTACCGGCGGGTCTCGGCGGCGTTTCTCTGCAGCACTCGGTCTTTACCGATCTCTTCAAAGACCAGACAAACCTTCTCCTGCTTCGCCAAGGAGAGCGGAAGGATGAATGGCGCTTTGTTCATGGTGAGGCGGCAAAGAAACTGTTTCGACCTAAGCAATGACGCGAATGGACGTTCCACCACCAATGTCTCCATTGCCTGCGCTGGTTCCCATGCTGCCCGTGCTCATTCCCGCTGTCCTGGTGACGGTGGGATGGATGGTTGTCCTGGCAAGGCGCTCTGGCATGCACCGGCGAATGGCCTTGCTTGCAGCCTCGCTGGCGGTGTTTTTTCTCAGCATCACCATTGGGCTCGCACGCTACCGTCAGTTTGGCCTCAACATCCGTCTGTCGCATGACTTGGTGGTCATGGGCCAGCTTGCCGAAAGGCTGACAAATGCGGTCTTGATCATCAAACTGGGAGCTGTGGCGCTTGTGGTGCACCTTCTTTTGGCAGCCTGGGCTCTGACACAAGCCTGCAACGATAGAAACGGGAGGTCGGCACCATGAATGACGAGATCGAACTGGCTCAATTGACCCTGATGGACATGCTGCAAGAGGCTGGGACTCCTGGATTGGTTTCATTGGGCATGGCAGTCCTTCTCGGGATCATCGGCTTGATCGGCCTCAAGCGCAGGTTTCAGGTGTCTGGCTGCCGGGCATTCACGTTTCTAGGACTGCTTCCCCTGATCGTTGGCTTCTCGGGCGCGGGCACGCTGGCCGCCGTTTTCAGAACAGAAACAGGGCATTATAAATCGGAAGCTCTGGTCGGGTTCGTCTCGTCGGGCGAGGTCGCCATGCCGATCATGGTCGGTAGTTTTGGCTCCTGTGTGCTGATGTTCATCGCTTCCATGCTATGGATCCGGCTCAGAGCGGAAAGCGAGTAGGCGCTACCCAAAAAACGGAGCCAGCACATTCCGCGCGACTTTCAGCGCCTTCATGCGGCCCTCCAGCGTTTTCCCAAACGTGTCATCCTCCACCTCGATGCACAGCGGGCCGTCGTAGCCCACGCGGGTGAGTTCGCCCATGAATTTGCCCCAGTCGATGTCGCCGTAGCCGGGGATGCGGGGCTGGTGCCACTGGAGCGGGTAGGCGAAGCGACCGACTTCGTTCAGCGCGGCGCGGTTGATCTGCACGTCCTTGGCGTGGACGTGGAACAGCTTCGACTTGAACTCGGCCAGCGGGCTGATCGGGTCCATGTCTTGCAGGATGAAGTGGCTGGGGTCGTAGTTGAGCCCGAAGTTCGGCGAGTCGATGTCGCTGAAGGCACGGCGCCAGATGGCGGGCGTGGTGAGGAGGTTTTTGCCGCCGGGCCATTCGTCGCGGGTGAAGGACATGGGGCAGTTTTCGATGCCCACCTTCACACCGTTGTCCTCGGCGTATTGGATCAGCGGCTTCCACAGCTTCAAAAAGCGCGGCCAGTTTTCATCCACGGACTTCGTCCAGTCACGCCCCACAAAACCTGTCACCAAATCCAGCCCCAGCTTCGGCGCGGCCGCGATGAGCTTCTTGAAATGCGCGATGGCCACGCGGGAGGTTTCTGGATTGGGGTCCAGCATGTTGGGATAATACCCCAGCGCGCTCATGCTCACCCCATGGTCCTGGCATTGGGCCAGGATGTCTTCCGCCTTCGTCTTGGTCAGCGAGGTCACGTCAACGTGCGTTACACCCGCATATTTGCGCTCTGCTTTGCCCACGGGCCAGCACATGACCTCGATGGTGGCAAAGCCCTCATGCCGGGCAAAGGCGAGCACTTCTTCAAAGGAGAGATCGGGGAGGATGGCGGTGGCGAAGCCGAGAGTCATGCCGCGATGGAAAAGAGGAAAGGGAAGGAGGCAAGGGCCGGTCATGCGCCGCATCTTCCCTCTTTGCGTCTTTTTGTGGCTCGCTCCCGGAGCGGCGGCGGCACGAAAAAGGCGGAACCTCGCGGTCCCGCCTTTCCCAAGATCAAAGTTTCAATGGCTTACTTCTCCGCTGCGGCCTGCGCCGCGATGTCGCGGCTGCTGGTCAGCACCTTGTCCACCAGGCCGTATTCGGCGGCCTGTGCGGCGGACATGTAGTTGTCGCGGTCAGCGTCGCGCTCGATC
>DASWXG010000685.1:0-2335 GCA_036405615.1 Prosthecobacter sp.
CGCCGAGGCAGCGCTGGCAAACCCGGCTGACGGCTGCGCGGGCAGACTGTCATTGTCCTCAATGATCAGGGTATGGCGCGCATTCTCGCCCAAAATGGCCTGGCGCGGATTGACCAACGACAGTGCAAACCTTTCAGGACCTTCTAACAGGCTGTCATCGTGAATCTGAACCGGCACTGACTTGGTCTGTTCTCCGACAGCAAATTCAAGGACACCTGGCACAAGCGTAAAATCTGTCCCGGAGCCCGTCGCGCCCCGGCCGCTACCCGCCCGGCTCCAGCTTCCATAACCGGCGGCATTCGTACCGCTGCCAATCCCGATCATGAACATCATGCGCGCATCCGCATCCAGTGTCTCCCGCAGCATCACGCCGGCCTGCGTTGACGAAGAACCCGACGACTGGGATACCAGTTTCGCCTTGAGGAAAAAGTCTCCCTCAACTTGCTGGCTCGCGAAATCAAAGCTGTCCGTCACCTTGTCGATCCCCTTGCCGCCGCCAGACAGCGAATGTCTGCCGCCAGTCAGAGAATAGCTGCCCGGATTGGAACTGGAGATCGTTGAATGCTGGAAGCCCACGGCAGGTCCGCCGCTCTGAAACCCCACCTGTTCAAAGACTGCTGAAGTCAGAGAACCGGTATTTTTGGAGGAGACTGCCAGTCCTGCATTCACTTGGGAAGCCAGCGCCGGGAGATGCCATTTTTCGGTGGTGATCCAGGCCGTTCCGTCATGTGAGCGCAAAGAGCTTACCCACTCCCCTTGCCGCTGAATGCCCAGCCAGAACGGGCGGACGATCTCCCGCTTGATGAGACCGTTTGAAATCGGGTTTGAGGTGCTAACACGGTAGTTATAAGAGCTGCCGCCACCGGGCACCGCCGTTTGAGAGCACTGCAAGGAGAGGTCTTGCGTTGTCTCCCGGATCATCACGCCCACCTTGGCATCTGAGTTCCCTCCAGTCATGGAAACCACCCGGGCTGTGAGGGTGCACGTCCGCGAGAACCTCACGGTGAAATACGCGAACCGGAACCGGTCTGGATTCGTGGTGGTGAAACGTCCCAATCCGGCACCTCCGCCGGTAACCGTATAGGTGCCGTTGCTCACCGAGGTACTGCCGTCCGGTGACACGCTGCCGACATCCGCAGACGTCAGGCCGCTGATCGTACTGCCATTCTCCCTGTCAGTGACGCTGACATTGTCAAAGACAGCCGTACAGGCTGCACCTGAGCTCCCAGAACCCACACACAGGCCCACCAAATAGGTGGAGTTGGACATGGCAGAGGTGATGGCGGAACTGCGCAGGGGAGAGCCCCACTCCACCCCATCTGAAGAATGGTAGAAGAAAAAACCATTGTCCGTTCTCACCACCCGCACCCACAAAGGCAGATCCATGGCGGTCACGGTCTTCTGGCTCGTTGAGGGAATGCTGCCCACTTCATATTCCACCCGGGTGGGAACAGTGGCTGCGCCGGACAGGCTGACAGGGATGCTGACCGTGCCAGCCCCTTCGTTCACGCTGCTGTTTGCCTCATTAAAGGCCACGCTGGGCATGGCGGTTTCGTTATCCGCAATCTTCAAAATGGCGGCAGGCCCTGCTGAATGGGTGCTGTTTTCCACCACTGTGATTTCGACGGTTTCCGTCCCTTCGACCAGACTGTCATCCAAAAGGGTTACCGCTTCGGCGACTCCGGCCGATCCCGCCGGGATGGTCACTGTCCCAGGCAAGGCGGCATAGTCGCTCCCGGCAGCAGCAGTGCCTGCCACGGTGTACGTGACCGTCAGCGCATTGGTCAGGCTGCCGGTTCTGGAGAAGTAGAACACCACTACAGCGGAGGCATTGCTCTCCAGCACGGCATCTGACACAGCCTTGGCCGTTCCGGATTGCACGTCCACATAGACAGCAGGCCTTTCATTATCCCCGATCCACAGTACCGATTCTGAAGTCTGCGGGGCGATGCGGTACGCCGGGTCCGGTGTCAGCGACAGCCGTACCGACTCGGAGCTCTCAGCCAGCGAGTCATTGACCACCAGCAATGTCACATTGTGTTCCACAGCCCCGTCCGCAGGAATGACTACTGTGGCAGTGCCTTGCTGGCTGGTGGTGTTGAGACCGGTGATGAGATAGTCGCTGCCGGCAGTTGCCGTACCGCTGACCGTGTATTTGACCGTCAGGAGTCCTGGTGTGGCTCCTTTGATGGAAAACGTGAAACGTCCGTTGCTGGTTCCTTCCCCGGCAGGCAGAGTCGCCAGGACACCGACAGTCGGTTTGTCTGCGACGGCATCATGGATGACCACACGCGCAGTTTCGTCACCTGCCAGACGGTACTGCTCCGGTGCCGAT
>DASWXG010000686.1:0-8090 GCA_036405615.1 Prosthecobacter sp.
TTGCACGCCGGCGGACTGCCAATTTCAAAACTCACTGACCGGGCCCAGAGAATCTGTTTTTCCTGCCGGTTGCAGATAGCTGACCAAGGCAAAAACAAAGGAGCATGGCCAAACTTGAACAACGCCCACGGCTTGATGTGCAGCCCTTCATCCGATGCATGGATCGTGAGGCAGTTGTTGTAGTTAGCCCAACCAACGGTGGCGCTCTGCATCCCATAGCAACGACCTCTGGGAGAACATGTCGCAGGATAAAGGGCGGCGATCCGGCGCCACCCGCTGACAGTGGCAATGACGTTGCAAACAAAGATCCAGAACAGCGGACCCATGACAACAACGGCCGGGAGAATGAACCATTCTGCTTTCATAAGAGACCCACAAAAAGCGCGTCCAGAAATCTGGCTGTTCTTCGAAGGTTTGGCAACGGAGGATCCCGTCTGTTGTCTGCGCCAGAAGAAAAAAAACGCGGCCAAATGAATGGCCGCGTCTCTCAAAACAGATCAGGATTTGCCCCGGGTTACGGCAGCGGGAAGCGCTCGTTCACAGTCGCGATCTCAGCACGGATGGCCGCGAGGACTTCGGCATTGTCCTTGTTGGACAGCGCCTTGTCGATCCAGTTGGCGATCTGCACCATTTCGGCTTCCTTCATGCCACGGGTGGTGACAGCGGGAGTGCCGATGCGGATGCCGCCGCCGAGGGTGATCTTCTCGGTGTCGAACGGAATGCCGTTCTTGTTCACGGTAATGCCGGCGTGGTCCAAGGTCTCGCTGGCCACCTTGCCATTCAGACCGCGGGGACGCAGGTCCACCAGCATGAGGTGGTTTTCCGTGCCGCCGCTGACGATGCGGTAGCCCAGCTCGGCCAGGCGGGCGGCCAGGGCCTGGGCGTTTTTGACGATCTGCTTCGTGTATTCCGCAAACTCAGGCTTGAGACACTCGCCGAAGCAGACGGCCTTGGCGGCGATGATGTGCATGAGCGGGCCGCCCTGCACGCCGGGGAACACCTGGCTGTTGATCTTCTTGATGAGTTCTTCGCTGTTGGTCAGCACGATACCGCCACGAGGTCCGCGCAGCGACTTGTGCGTGGTGGAGGTGACGAAGTCCGCATACTCCATGGGGTTTGGGTGCTGGCCACCGGCCACCAGACCGGCAATGTGGGCCATGTCCACAAAGAGGTAGGCACCGACGCTCTTGGCGATCTCGCTCATCTTCTTGAAGTCAATGATGCGCGGGTACGCGGAGGCACCGGCGGTGATCATCTTGGGCTGCTCACGCTTGGCCACTTCAGCAAGTTCATCGTAATCAATGAGCTCGTCGCTCTGGCGCACGCCATACTGGCAGAAGTTGTAGAAGCGGCCGGAGAAGTTAGCCGGGTTTCCGTGGGTCAGGTGGCCGCCGTGGGCCAGGTTCATGCCCAGCACCTTGTCGCCAGGCTGCAGCACGCTGAAGTAAACAGCGGCGTTGGCCTGGGAGCCGGAGTGCGGCTGCACGTTGGCATACTTGGCACCGAACAGCTGGCAGACGCGGTCAATGGCCAGCTGCTCCACTTTGTCCACTTCCTCACAGCCGCCGTACCAGCGCTTGCCGGGGTAGCCTTCGGCGTATTTGTTCGTCAGGCAGGAACCCTGCGCGGCCATGACGGCACGGCTGGTGAAGTTCTCGCTGGCGATCAGCTCGATGTTGTTCTGCTGGCGGTGCTGCTCACCACGCACGACTTCGGCGACGGCGGGGTCCGCATTTTCCAGGATGGTGAGGGGGTGGAGTTGGGGCTGGGTGTTCATTTTGGCGACTCGGCGTCCGTGGCGTCCACCGGCAAAAGGGGTCTTCAACCAGGCGTTGAGGATCTCTTTGGTGGTGGCTTCGGAAGTGGTTTTGGCGGCGAGACAGAGCACGTTGGACTCATTGTGCTCGCGGGTGACGGCTGCGGTTTCGGGGTCGCTCACCAGGCTGGCCTGGATGCCGGGGTGGCGGTTGGCGGCGATGCTCATGCCGATGCCGGTGGTGCAAACGAGGATACCGGCGTCAGCCGTTCCGGAAAGAACGCTCTGGCTGACCAGCTCGGCATAGTCCGGATAGTCCACGGAAGTGTTGGAGTGGGTGCCGAAGTCATGCACTTCGTAACCGCTGCTCTTGAGATGGGCGACGACGGCGTCCTTGAGGCCCACACCGCCATGGTCGGAACCGATGGCAAGCTTTTGAGGCAGTTCAGGGGCGGTGGATGTGCTCATGGGAATGTTTGGCGAAATGGAGGTGAGTTTGAAAATGAAAAGATCGAATACAAAAATGAAGAAAACGAATGATGCGGCAGGGGATGGAAACAGGGGAAAAAGCTGCCGGTGGCGGCTTCCTCCCCGGGTTTAATCACCCTGCTGGCGACCTCGGCCGGCCTCCTCGTCCTTCCACGTCTGCTCGATGTAGGCGAGCACGCTCGGAAGCATCTTTTGCAGATGTTCCAGGGTTTCCCGGTAATCGGCAAGGTCCCCTCCGAACGGATCGCACAGATCGCGGCCGCGCAGGCGGTCATCAGCGGCGAATTCCGAGACGAGGTACACTTTGTCCTCGGCATCCGGATGGCTGCTGAGCACGGCGGACAGATGGCTGCGCCCCATGACAAAAATGTGGGTCGCCTTTTCCACCAGGTCCACGGTCACCGCGCGGCTCTTGTGCCGGCTGAGATCCAGCCCCAGTTCACGGGCCAGAGTGACACTGTGGCGGCTGGCTGCCTGCCCTGAAAATGCGCCCACGCCTGCACTGCCCACCTCGTAACCGCCTGCCTGTTTGGCCAGGTCGCGAAACAACACCTCAGCCAGCGGGCTGCGGCAGGTATTACCGGTGCAGACAAAAAGAACGTTTTTCAAAAGGGCGCGCGGGTTTTTAAAGACTACGCCCCGCCAGGGCGGCGGGATGGCAGAGTGCCCCACGAGGGGAGTTTGTCAAAGGGGAGTGTCCAAATCCTCCCCCTGGGAACCCATTTCAAATGCGCCGCGCTTCACGCACTTCCAAGCGGACCACTTTCCACTCCCGGTTGACCGGCACGACGGTGACCTCGGCGGTATAACGATTGACACGCGTGTGGGAATGCCCCCAGTGTCCCACGGTTCCGAGCACCGTCCACTGGCAGTCGGCCACAAACCCGTCGCCCGCAGGAGAGGGACGGACGGCCTGCGTCTCCAGGCTGAATTCTGTGACAGTGACCCGGGTTCCTTCCCTGCCCTCCAGGGTCAGAGCCTGCAGGGTTTCCAGGTACAGCTTGCGCAACAGTTCCCCATCCACACTGCGGGCCAGGGTGTCGTAAATGTCTGACTCCTCCCGGAAATCAAAGGCGCGGTACACGTTTTTCAGCAGAGGGGAAAGAATCTCCTGCCCCACCGCCGGATCCGTCACGGCCGGAACACTTCCATCGCGTGACACCTTGACGACGAAAAAGGGGGAACTCAGCAAGCAGCCCATCGCCCACGCGCCCAAAAAGGCCACGGTACCGCCCGGCAGGCGATGACCGCGTCCCAGAGTCCACACGAGAAAGACCAGTCCGCCGAGAAACCACACCAAGCCCGCCACGGGCACCTTCCAGGGCGGTCGTGTCGAGATTTCAGGCACTTTCGCCAACGGAATGGGTGAGGGCAGCCGCCCGTGGCTGCGCCAACGCAGAACCTTGATCTCCGGCACCGCCTCCAGTTTCTCCGGGCTTTTGCCTCCGTAGAAAACCTGAATGGGCAGGCGGGACTGACCATCGAGATAACCGGTCCACTCCAGCAAAATTTCGTCCGGGGAGGGAGGCAAAGGAAACTCCCAGGCAAGACCTACCATGGACTCCGCCAGCGGCAGCGTTTCGCCCTCCTCGAAAGGCACTGTGGCTCCCGGCTTTCCACGGATGATGGAAGCGCCCAAAAAACGCCCGGTCTGAACGGCACGCGTGCCCATCCGGCACCAATCCGCCGCCTTGGCAGAGACAGCCTCCGAAAGCGCCTTTTGGCGGCTGGCATCCAGGCTGGGCTCAGGCGGCATCTTCGCCCAGGCAAGCATGGTGGAGGCATCCAGCAGCACCTCAAACCGCACCTGGTTAGGCTCCACATAGAAGTAACCCTGATGGATTTTTTCCAGAGGGACTGCCGGGGCAGCAGCAGCGGCTTGAGACGGAGCCTGATTGAGAATCTTTGACGGATCCAGCTGGAGTGTCTGGGCCGGGAGAGAGATGGGCGGCAGCACTGCCAGCCATAACAACGGCAGCAACAGTGAAGACGCGAAAAGGTCCCAGGTCCGCTGCCAGCAAAAACCGTCCCGTTGCGCGCAACGGGACGGCAGTTTTTTTGTCAGAACTTTGGCAAGCATCGGGTCACAGCACCCAGGGCTTTCTCCATTCCTTGCTCAGCAGCTTGGAGGCCGCGTCGTTACCTTCGATGGTTTCCATCTGAGGATTCCACTTCAGGGAAGTGCTGCCGGTGCGAAGGGCGATGTTGGCGAGATGGGCCACCGTGATGCTGCGGTGGCTCACTTCCACCGGTGTGGAGGTGGGTTTGCCGCTGTAGATGCAGCTCAGGAAGTTATCCGTGTGATCCTTGCTCTCATAGAGGTGGACTTCGTTAGGCCCGATCTTTTCACGCAGAATGGCCGGATCGCTAGCGGTGATTTTGCCGCGGTTGACGAAGATCCATTTGCCAGCATCGCCTTCAAAAAGAACGCCGATGTGATCGAAGGGTTTCTTGCCGGCAGAGGGCTGCATGACGGCCTCCACCTCGGGCATCAGTTTGTGCTCCGGGCTGGCGACGTGCATGACCACACCGTTCTCGTAGACGCATTCAAAAGAGAAAGCGGTCGCGGTGTTGTAGAGGGCATCCTTGTTCAAGGTGCCCGAGACAGCGCGGAGTTCCAGCGGCCCGGTGTGCTCTGTTCCCATACCCCACTGGGCAATGTCAATGTGGTGGGCACCAAAGTCGGTGATCATGCCGCCGCTGAAGTTGAAGTTATGCCGCCAGTTCAAAGGCAGCAAGGCAGGCCGGTAGTCCATCTGCTCGGCAGGGCCAAGCCACATTTCATAGTCAAAGTCATCCGGAATGGGCGCCACGTCCGTCTTGTCGGCCATGCCGTTCCAGTTGCTGTGGCCGCCGGGCAGCCCCACGCGCACACGCTTGAGTTTGCCGATGCGGCCATTCCGCACCATTTCACAGGCCATGCGGAAATAGATGTCGCTGCGCTGCTGGCTGCCGGTCTGCCAGGTGACTCCGGCCTTGGCGACCTCGTCAGCCATCAGGCGGCCTTCTGCAATATTCAGTGCCAGGGGCTTCTGTCCGTAGATGTGCTTGCCTTTGCGGGCCGCATAGACGGCCATGTAGGCATGCCAGTGGTCCGGGGTGGAAACCTGCACGGCATCCAGGTCCTCCTTCTCCATCATCTCGCGGAAATCGGCGTAGGCGGTGCAGGTCTTGACATCCTTGTTACCGGCCTTGGAGTAGTGTTCGTCAATGGCCTTGCGGCCGGCTTCACGGCCTCCGGTCTCTTTGCCGTCATAACCGTAGTGCCCGTATTCCTTCATCGGGTCCGCCACGGCGATGACCTGGCATTTGTCATTGTTCAGGAAGGTGGGTGTCCAGTCCCCGGCAATGGTTCCCCAACCAATACAGCCAACAGTGATGCGCTCCGAGGGAGCCGGGCGGCCATTCTTGCCAAACACACTGCTGGGAACAATGGTGGGAAAGCCCAGGGCAGCGGCACTTCCGGCAAGAAAACGACGGCGGGAAAAACGGGGGTTCATGCCCGCAGTGTAAGCGGCAGCCCCTGCGGGCGGCAACACTGATCTCGCAAGGAGGCCGAGAATCGGCAGCGTTTACTCTCCGGTAAAAGCGCCCGTCAGATGCTGTCGCAGAAACGGCAAAACAACCAGACGGCTGCCCCGGCTGGTGAGATGACCTTTGTCACGGTAAAGAGCCACGCCGTCCTGCTCCACGCAATAACCGTCACTGCCCGCGATCTCAAACGCCCGAGAGAGATCCAGAAAGCGGGCGGGCAGCCCCTGCCCTGCGAGCCGGTAGAGGACGGCATTGGCAGCGTGATGCTTCTCCCGGGTGCTTGCCCACGAAACACCATCCGGCCTAAACAACAATTGGCGCACCAGGTTTTTCGGCACCTCTCTTTCATGGTTAGGCACATCCATGAACACCGTCACTTCATGCCCCGCCGCTGCCAGGGTTTTAACCGTATCCGCAAGCGCATGCTCCAGCAGTCCGGCATCCATGATCTGATAACCGCTCCAGGATGCGGCCAGGATGACGTGGCGAATCTGGTGCCGGGCCATGTAACGCAACACCTCGCGGGCAAAGGCGGGAGTTTGCTCATTCAGCCCGCGGCGACCGGCTGGCATCTGGAAGACAGTGTCCAAAAGGGGTGGTGTGGAAGAATGGGTTGCCGCCACGGCCAGCAGTCCGCGTTCTTTGCAAAAGTCATCCAGAGCAGGCAAGATGTGCATGGCATGACTGTCCCCCCAGACCAGAACGGAGGGTTTCTTTCCAGGTTCCGCATCCCCCAGCCGGTAGAGAGCATCTGTTTTGAGATGATGCAGTTCCATTTGAGGAACGGGACCGACATCGCGCACGGCCTCATCATTTTTCACCACTGCCCGGGGCCAGCGGGCAGGCAGTCCTTTGCCAAGCACAATGAGGCTTCCGGCTCCAAGCAAAAGCAGGCTGGCCAAGGCTGTTGCAGTCAAAAATGCTCTGCGTGAAGCGAGCCTCTTCCGACTCCGGAAAGGTGTTTCCACAAACTTCCAGGTCAGCACTGCCAGCGCGAATGCAACCGCAGCCAGACCGGTGCGGTACCCAAGCGGCATCTGCCCCTGGGACGACCAGTAACGGGCATAGACCCAAACCGGCCAATGCCAGAGATACCAGGAATAGGAAACCAGCCCGACAAACACCAGCGGCTGCCACGACAAAAGCCTAACCAGCAAACTGCTGCGGGAATTCCCCGCTAAATCCGGCTTCAAACAGGCCAGAAGCAGCGCTGTTCCCAAACAGGGAACCAGTGCCGCAATGCCCGGAAACCGGGTCTGTTCGCTGTAATAAAACAGGGGAAGCACCACACCTGCCAGCCCAGTCCAGGCCCCACAGGAACGCACCCAGCCAAAGACGGCCCCCAGGACAGGTGGCAGAAAGACCAGAAGTCCTCCGGCCAGAAACTCCCACGCACGAGGCGGGAGCAGATAGAAGGCTGACGGATCTTTGTTGGCGCGGATCAACAGGACAGAAGCCAGCAGGCTGCCCAAAAAGACGGCGGCCAGCACAGGACCCGGGCGTATTCGGCGCTTGATGGCGGCCCTCCCGCAGAGCCCCATCAGCAACAGCGGATAGAGCAGATAAAACTGCTCCTCCACCGCCAGGGACCAGCAATGCATCAGCGGGTTGGCATCAAGCGATCCGTCGAAGTAGCCGCCGTTTTTCCACAGGTAGAGATTGGAAGCCATGGCCGCCTGGGCCACGGCCGTCTTGCCGAGAGATTCGAAATCCTTCGGCATCAGCCAGCAGGCTCCCGCCGCAAGAACTGAAAGAGAGACGAAGACCAGGGCAGGCAAAATCCGGCGCATTCGTCTCTCGAAGAAACCCGCCCAGGAAAAAGTCCCCAAGCGAAAATCCCTCACTAGCAACGAGGTGATGAGATAGCCTGAGATGACAAAAAACACGTCCACCCCGACAAAGCCCCCCGGCAGGCCCAGATCCAGGTGGTAGGCCACCACGCCCATCACAGCCAGAGCGCGGAGGCCATCAATCTCCGGACGATAGGTCCCGGCAGCTGCGCCTTTTTCCAGGATGGTGGGAAGAGCTGCCACGGAACAGTGAGAGGCGGGCCAAAAACTAGGAAGCGGGCCCCTGGTTGGCTGCCTCGCGGCACAGAGCCTTCAGGTAATCGTAAGTATAGATGCCGGTGTTATGGCCGTCCGTGAATTCAAACTGGATGGCGTACCCGCCAATAGTGCGCCAGCCGCGTACCATGACGCCCGGGAAGTGTTTCTGGTCGGTACCGCCATACTTGCGGCCCAGCAGATCACGCTCGCCCGTGTTTTCAGCACTGGGAGACCAGGCACGAAGCCTTTCGCAAGGAATGTAG
>DASWXG010000687.1:0-1780 GCA_036405615.1 Prosthecobacter sp.
GCAACTCTGCGGTGCTAAAAGTGCCGGGTTGGCTCACAGTTCTGCGCCTCTTAAAAACTGCGAAGAGAGAACCATGAACTGAGAACTCCTCCACTACTTGCGGCTCAGCTTGTAAAACAACCACCCGCCCATTCCCAAAAACAGCACATTCGGTACCCACATGATGAGGTGCGGCATCGCTGCCGGCTTGTCATTCAGCGTGTCCGCCAGGATGATGAAAACCAGGTACACAGTCGCCGTCGCCAGACTCAGGGCAAACCCGGACGAAGTCTCCCGCCGCTGCGCCGTCACCCCCAGCGGAATGCCCACCAGCGCAAAGGTGAAGCACGCCATGGAGAAGCTGTACCGCTTGCTCAGCTCCGTCAGCGAGAGCGACCGCTGCACCGGCGTCAGCGCCTCCCCGGTCATGCTGTCCTTCCACGTTTTCACCTCTTCCGCCAGCGCGGAGGAGGCCTTCATGCTGGCGTTCACACGCACCACTTCCTTCTGCATTTCAGAGAGAGGAAACTGGATTGGCAGCACCTTGAAGGCCGGCGGCCTCGGCGGCGTCCAGCTCTTTTTCTGGGGTGTCGCCGTGGCATCAGCCGCCTGCGCCTGCGCCTGTGGCGGCTGGCCATGGTCCTTCTCCTTCAAGATCTCGATGTTGACCTCCTTCAGCAGCATGGTGAAGTCCAGCTTGTCTTTCTGGGTTTCGATCACCGCGCTCTTCGCGTGGATATAGCTGTCCACATGCTGGCCAGTGATCTGAAGGATATGCAGGTCGGTCAGGTCTTTCCCGTCCCGCTTGCTCGTGTAAATCCGGTAGCCGGGCATGCGCTCCAGCACCTGCCCCTCCTGAAAGAGCGTCTCCGGGTTCTTGATCGCAACATCGTAAAACAGCCGCTTCATCCGGTCCTTTGCCGAGGGGGCCAGGCTCACATTCACCCACAGGCACAGCCCGCTCAGCACGATCGCCAGCGCAAACACCGGCGCGCAGATCCGCGTCATCGACATCCCCGTCATCCGCAGCGAGACCAGCTCATTGTCTGCGGAGAGACGGCCAAACACCAGCAGGATCGCCGTCAGCAGCGCCCACGGAATGGTGAAAATCAGCGAGAAAGGAATCACCAGCGCCACAAACTCCGCCATCACGCCGACCGGCAGGGCGGTGTTCCCCAGCAGTTCGTCCATCTGCTTGTATAGATTTCCGAGCACCATCACCCCGCTGAGCAGGGCCACGCCCATCAGCGTGGCCATGCCGACCTGGCGGGCGAGGTAACGATCAAAAATACGCGGAAACATGTGCCAATGAGGCTAGCAAGCTGTGACCAGTGGGCAATGTGAGACTTGCCTGCGGACCGGGCTATGAGCCCGTGACTGATGAAGGTGCTGCGGCGGGTGACATCAAGGCACCGCCGGGGCTGGGACTGGGGCTGAGGCTGGGGCAGGCGAGGCACCCAGAAGCACCGACTCCACCAGGGAGGTCAGGGACTCGCTCATGGTGCCGTGACCGGTCGCATTGGGATGCGGATCATCTGCGGCCACCCACAGCGTTTTGTTCGGGGCAGGGTGCTGCCCGCGCAGCTTCGGTGCCACCTGCTGGGTGGGGATTCCCGCGTCACGCAGGGTTTTTTCCACGAAGTCCAGGGCCTTCCACTGGGCAGCCTTGTCGGAAAGGTCGTGCAGGTCAGGCTGGATGAGCACGGCAAATTTGGCACCCTCCTTCTCCGCCACTTTTTTCATGCGGAAGATCGCATCGCGGGCGTTCACCCAGGTCGGGTTTGAGTCCGTGTACAACTTC